>JAHFRS010000057.1 GCA_023266155.1 archaeon | reverse complement strand
TATCCCCATAATTTTTATAAACAAATCATGCCTGAAAGTGATGATGCTCTCTAAATCCACCCTTCTCAAACATTACAAACGAAAAGATGTCCAAGATGCTATCATCACCCATGCCCACAACAAAGAAATCGGCGTGAGATATGATGAAGCGTTTGGCAAACGACCCGATGCTTTGTTTTATGCCAAAGAAGTATTGGAATTAGCGTTACAGAATGTTACCTCTTTTCATGCCAGCGAGGAATTGTGGGATAATCCCCTGGCGCTCAATAGCAACCTCAGCAAAAAAGAATTGGAGGAATTACGGATTGGCTGGGATTTGCTGTTAGACATTGATTGCAAAATAATGGAATATAGTAAAATTTCTGCTGATCTGATTATTAGATTTCTCCGCTATTGCGGGGTAAAAGATATCTCCGTAAAATTTTCCGGAAATAAAGGCTTTCATATTGGCGTTCCCTTTGAAGCTTTTCCCAAGCAGGTGGGTAATACCCTGACCAAAGACCTTTTTCCGGAAGCGCCACGTAAAATTGCGTTATATATTAAAGAAAATATCAAGGAGGAATTGGGAAAGAGAATTCTGCAATCTGAAAATAATGATATCGCTGCCATCAAAGCTAAAGTCCATTTAGAACAGGAAGATGTGATGCGTTTTGAAAAGAATCCAGAAGGCGTTTTTGTCCCGAAACTGAACGTTGACAAATTTTTAGAGATTGATACCATCTTACTGGCGTCACGCCACTTGTACCGAATGCCTTACAGCCTGCATGAAAAATCAGGGTTGGTGAGCCTGCCGCTGGAACTAGAGAAAGTTTTAGAATTTTCTAAAGATCAAGCTCATCCTGATACTGTGATCGTTCCATCAATCATCTTCATGAACAGAATGGTTTCAGGTGAAAGTGCGCGGCAATTGCTGGTGCAGGCACTAGACTTTAAAGTCAAGTTAGTGGAAGAAAGGGAATCAGTACAGAAAGAAAAGCAGTATGATGAATTAGTGATTGAGAGTCCCATCACAGAAGAATTCTTTCCCCCCTGCATGAAGATGATGCTCAAGGGGCTAGAAGATGGAAAAAAGCGGGCGGTCTTTTGCCTGATGAATTTTTTGGGAAAAATTGGCTGGAACAAACAGCAGATTGAAGAATATTTGATGATCTGGAATAAAGAAAAGAACCGAGAACCATTGCGGGAGGTCTATATCAAAAGCCAGTTGGCGCATTTTGAACCAGGTCAACGCTTGCCGCCGAATTGTGATAATGAAGCGTACTATCAAGGGATTGGTGTTGTCTGCCAGCCTAATGAGCACTGCCATAAATTCAAGAATCCAGTAAATTATACATTAACGAGATGGAAGAGACATTTATGGGATAAGCAGGAGGAAGAAGAAAAAGGGCAAAGGCAGAAGAAGAGGAAAAAGAAAGGGGAAGATAAAATTCCCGCCGCAGAAATTCCTACAACTGAAGAACAACGATGACTTCATCGTCGCCTACGTTGGCATAAATTATATAAACTGGACCATTCTTAACTAAAATTATGAAAGAAGCAGCAGCAGGTTCAGCTTATTTTGTGGCGAAGCGAACTCTGCCTGATGATACCCAGTTGTATCTTCGTGAGGGTTCGTATGAGTTATATCTCTCCCACCAACAGCAGGAATTTATCGTAGGAATAAGTCAACATCAGGCTGACCCGTTACATCTCCCCCAGCAGGGCATTGAAAATATTCTGGAAGATCTCAGCCGGGCCCAGCAGAATCTATTTCGTCCGCAACTGGCAGAAGAAAATCATTTCTCGCCCGCTGATGCACAACTCTATGGACGAACTACAGGATGGAACTTGTATGTTGCCGGTGACAAGGCCGTCATTCAACAGCTGGGCAATAGCCCTGGATTATTGCATCTTTCTAAAGCTGATCTGCTGGAGATCGTCGCGAAACTCAGCAAGGGATATTAACGAGGGGCATCTTTGGCAAAATGCTGAGAATGTTGAACCTGAGATTGTTAATCCCGAGATTGTTAATCCTCTTTATCAAGCCTGCATTTTTCATCGAAATCTTTATATAGTTACTATTAAATAATAGTCCTAAAATGGCGTTAGATCATGATTTATGTCTGGAAGCGATGAAAATCAACGGCTGGAAGCTTAGCTTTGCCGGAGATTATCTATCTTTGGGGCCACTGGTTGACGCGACCATTTGGACCAGCCACAGCAGGTTATTTCGAGCTCAGATCGGCTTGATGGAGTATGGCGACTGTCGAGGGTACGGTTTAGTGCCTGATGAAGAAGCAGAAACAGAAAAGGGGATCAAGTATCAGGAAGTTGCTCTTGTCCATCCCTCCCGTCAGCAGGATTATCAGGCTGAATTGCTGGATGCGATTATCTTACATTTAAAACAACTGCCGGCTGGAAGTTCACCTGAAATAACTCTGCCGGCAGAATTGCGTTCTCAGGTGCAAAGAACTCACCTTAATTTGCTGACAACCTGGGGTCAATATGATCAAACAAATCATTGTGCGCCTTTATCTATTTTTAAGCATGGCTGGGATCCGGATGAACATAGTACAATTTATCGAATGGGAATTATTTCTGAAAGTAATTAGGAAGAAATAAAAGGAGAATACGATTAAAGTAGGTAATTAACTGCGAAGATTTAATCCTTCCACTCCATCAGACTTCACGATTAAGATTAATGCCTGCGGTTTAATCTGTTTTACGCTCAACTCCATGGAACGCCCTAATTTCCTGGCAATCGTATTCCAATGTTGCAGCATCTTGGCATTAAGCTGCATTAATTGTTTATATTTATACGGTTCAGATTTAAATTCCCGGGATTCGGCATCCCCCGAGGAAAGATTGATTTTTATCGAACGCACCAATTGTGATAATGTGGAGAATTGCTGGACCAATTTTAGTTCATCTTCAGGAGATTCAATATGAAATAATTTATCACTAAAAATCAGCAGGTCATCCTGAAAAGAATCAATTCTTACGACCAGCCGGTTATCAGGGGTGAGCAGTCGGATAGTTTTAAGGACTCGTTGAAGTTCCATGAACGCTTTCAGAAGATCTTTTTTAATGATGTTTACGGCCATCTTAAAACCGGCCATGGCCTGCAGTGACCCTATATCCTGGATATTAGGTTTCAAATCAAAATTAGGGCTGCTCAGAATTTTTTGCAAAGACCGATTTTTGGCTATTGTAACCGTAAGCTTTTCCAAGGCTCGCAATAGAAAATCAAATTGTTTTCTCTTCAATTCTACTTTAGTATCCTGAACTAAAGCAACGAGTTCTGGGAAATTGCTGCTGGACAACGCCGCTTCCAACAGGTTTAGTTTTGATTCAAGTTGAGCAAGAATAATTGGTGCGGTAGGCATTAAGGGTATCAATCCGTCAATGTTTATATTCTTTTCTGATACCAAAAAGAGAAACTTCTTACTTTACACAACTTTTACGTTTTTCTACTTCTTCCCAAATTCAGCATACTGACATTTTCCACAGACGGCTCGATTGGCGTGCTGAGCCATATATGTTCCAGAACCGCATTTCGGGCAGAACTTATTTTTCCGCTGAAGCCGCTCGCCCGCAAGCGCGTACAGTGTACTCAGTGAACGGCCTTTTTTCTTCGCTTTACTTGCTCCACCTTTTGGTTTTGGTTTAGGATCAGCCATTATTTACCTCATTTCTTCTTTGGTGTGGCTTTCTGTTCCTGGCCATCTTTTTTCTTCAAATGGCTGGGAATAATATAATATTTTTGTTTCGCTTCTTTCGTGCTATAAACCAAAGCGGAAAATTGTGCCTGCCGCCGGCCAAAGATGGTCTGAATCTGCTGAACAATGACCTGTTCCGGTCCAGATTTAAATTCTGTTGCCACCAGTTCCGTAACGTGGCTGTTGGTACAGGTCGGCCCGTCAAACGTGACGATTCCCGAAACTTCCCATCGGCTTAACAACTTATTTTCTTTTCTCTGGGTAATAGTCAATTCCATTTAGCGCACCTTGATAGCATACTCCCCTTTGAGCTTCACGCCAATTTTTTGAGCAATCTGAGATTTTTCAGCATCATTGATAAAAATCCTTCCCTGCCAACTGCTGCTAAAAATAGTCGATTGACAACTGGGGCAGGTATCCTCTTCCACAAATAATTTACATTGTTTACACACTTTTTTCTTGGACATGTGAATCACTTCCCATGAATTTATTCTTTCGCTTTTTTGCCTTCTTTCCCTTTGTCTGCTTCTTTTCCAGTTTCATTCCCGCTTTCTTTTTCCGTTCCCTTTGCGGCTTCCTGCGCATCCAGCCATTCCAATTTGCCTAAGCCTTCCTGTCGCATCGTCAGGCCAATTTTAGGATTATTCATATCTTTATAACTTACGGCGATGATCCGGGCTTTGCATTTATCATTCGCTTTCAGGCTCTGCCCGGTTTTCTTGCCTTGTAAGACTTTATCCTTGCTGAACGAAACATAATCTTCCATGCTCTGAGAGATGTGCACCATCCCTTCGGTCCCGCCTAAATCAAGGAAAGCACCGAAATCGGTAATATCTCTTATTTTGCCATAGACCAATTCGTTCAGTTCCGGCTTAAATGTCAATAATTCAAATTCAGTCTCATAAAAAGCTGCTCCATCACCTGGGACAATGACACCTTCTTTAATCGTGCCCACATCAATGACATTAATCACAAAGCCTAATTCTTTGGAGATATAACCTTCATAACTGAGCCGGACATTTTTCAGTACCGATTCTTTCTTGCTCAGGTTGAACATATGGGGTGGTACACGGACGTAATCCCTAACCTTGACGGAGTAGAACATGGTGAGGTTTATTTTAAGGGTGATATTTATAAAGGTTGCTGTAAGGTTTTATGGTTTGGAACTTGAAGACAAACGTAATACTTCAGCAATATGAAGCACTACCGTCATAAGGTCGAGCCTTCTCGATTATTACCGCGAAGCAGACAGAGGGATGGCTCCTACGGAGATGTCTGCTCTCGATAAATATAGCAAAAGGCGAGAAGACGGTAGTGCTTCACTTCAGGATGCTGAAGTATTACAGGCAAACTCAATATTTATATACCTTCCATTCTTCCTTCCTCCTGATGGATGTTCAGTCGTTACGCAAAGAGGTACTGGCCTTACCTACTATTGAATCTCAGTTGGAACAATTACAACAGTCCTGGATCAAACCCTTGCGGCAAAATGCCGGCCATACCGTTTCTTTTTCTCAGAATCTCTCGCCGCAATCTCGGCAGCAGCTGCATCGTACATTGACGATGCTCAGAAAACAATTTCAAAATATTGCTTTAGGCCAGCAGGTTACCACCAATCTACAACAGCAGGCTCGCACCCTGATTGAGATTAAACTGAGCCTGTTGAGAGGAGATTCTTGTAAAGCAGCGTTCCTGACCAATCAACTGCTACATGACGAAGTCCATAGTTTCAGGAAAACACTACACAATTTTCGTGAATTTGAACTGGCGGTCCTGAATCTCTGGCAGGACTATCTTCAGCTCAACGACTGGCTGCAACCGCAATGGTCCTTGGAAGAGAACGTCCAATTTAACAATTTACCTCATCAGCACCACCTGTCTCTTCTGCTCAGAACTGCCCACCAGCAGAAACGGCTCATCTGCAGTTTAGGACAACAGTTTGTGGCTCTGTGCCGGGCGGACGTGAAAACATGAACTTTTCTTTGGTTATTGGTATCATCGGAATGGGACTGATTCTGTTGGCTTTTATCCTTGATGAATTTGTCACAAAATTTAATCAGAACACTCTACAGTATAACTTCCTGAATATTTTTGGTTCTGCTTTACTCTTATATTATGCATTAACCCTTCGTGGCTGGCCGTTTGTGATCCTGAATGCCGTATGGCTTGCCGCCGCGACCATTAAATTAAGCAGAATTCTAGCTCGCCGACGCTGAGCCAAAGAAATGAAGTTTTGGTCGGGATGAGATTTCATGCTGAAAGAAATAATCCCGGCGCTGTAAATCATTTAAGGCTAGAGCAGCAAGTTTCTCTAATGCAGCAGGAGTGGGCCGGCGTAGATGGTCACGGGACGTCATCCGACACAACAATTTCTGAAACGATTTCGGTGGGGTAATACCTTGGATACGGGTGATGGCGGCAACTGCTGCTGTGCCTGATGAAGCATATTCGCCCGTCAGCAGATGTTCCAGTACTCTCCCAGCGCTATAAGTATCTGCGGTGTTCGTCACCCAATTGAATTGTCTGAATTCCGGGGCATGATAGGCAGGATGATTTCTGCAAGGATAGGTAACCGGATGTTCAAAGGGAATGGAGAGGCCAAAGTCAGCTAACTTAATTGTTCCATTCACATAGCCCAGATTGGATTCTTTAAGGTCGCAATGAGCAACGTTATATTCTTTTAATACTCTTAAAATGGTGGGAATTTGCTGCAGATAATCTTCAATGACTTCCTGTGTTAAGGGCACGGATGCCAGTGTCTGTGGAACGAATTCCATCACGACATAGGGTGATTGTGGTTCAGCACCGTGATCCAGATATTTGACTACATTGAGATGTTGTGTCATCTGCAGAAAACCTGCTTCCCGCATCGTTCGCACCATAGACAGAGCGATGATATTCACGTGTGGTGAATCTTTTTTAGGCAATTTTACGGCGACAGGAATTTCTGGAGTGACAGCATCAAATGCTTTATACACTCGCCCGTAAACGCCTTCTCCCACTACAGTTTCTAATTGATACGTTCTGCCGGTCACGGATGGCCCAGTCTGAAAAGGAAGAGGTGCATTCATTTTTTACTGTATATTCCTCTTAGAATTTGTCCACGGTGTAAATTGCAGCGGCCAAAAGTAACGTTCTTTATCCAAATCACGGACAACTTCTTTCACCTGCGGCGACAATTGCTCTGGTGTTGGCCGGGAAGTATGGATGGGATGAATCAGGGAAAGGTATAACTGTTTGAACGAGTCAGGAAGTTTCGTATCATAATATAGTTCCATCCGTTCCAAAGCTTCCTGAGAGTTGCGATAATACTTGCCTAACAGCACGAACTCCAGTGACTTACCGGCACTATAAGTATCATGGCTGGACGTGATTTTTCCCTGGAGGCGAAATTCCGGCGGATGATGGAGTGGCGTAAAACCATTGAGACGTATTGTTCCCTCCAAACAGGACAGCATCAATCCAAAATCTAACATCTTTAT
>JAHFRS010000056.1 GCA_023266155.1 archaeon | reverse complement strand
GACAGTAGAAATGGTTGAGTTTAATAAATGATTCGAACTTTTTATTTGTTTTTCCTTTCCATCGGCACATCTTTCTTCTCTTTTCCCATCATTTCTCACAACCTTTAATTTTTTTCTGTATGTCAAAAGTATATTGTTTCAAAACGTTATATCAGAATACTTAAAAGTATATAAAGCAAACTCTATTCCCTATGGCAAGAAACACTACATACATTTTGTATATCGACGATAAGCACTACCAGTAGTGTTTTGTTACGGTGCAGGAAAAACCGAAGTTCCGACAGAAAAAAAGGGACATGTTTTTCCCGCCAAGAAGAAAAAGAGAAAACGAGGTGTGAGATGCATTGCCCTTACTGTGCGCATGAAGAAACCAAAGTATTAGAATCTCGTTTAGCAGAAGATTCGTTGCGCAGAAGAAGAGAATGCCTCAAATGTTCTAACCGTTTCACCACTTATGAAAAAGCGGTCTTCCATTGCACCGTGATTAAAAAGGATGGCCGAGAGCAGCCTTTTCAAGTAGACAAAATTAAAAATAGTATCATCAAAGCGTTTGGCAAGGCGGATGAGCACGATGCTCTGGCTTTAGCCAAGAAGGTGGAACAGAAAATCCTGTTGAAGCGGCGCACACAGGTTAAAACCACTGAAATTGGCCAGTTGGTATTGCGGGAATTGCGAAAAGCCGATAAGATGGCCTATGTCCGATTCGCATCCATTCATAAATCTATTGCCGATCCTAAAATGCTGGAAAAAGAACTGCAGTTGATGGCATGATAGGAGATAAGTAGGGCAGTATGATAATATAATAATAATAATATATTAAGAGGTGACTCAGCGATGAAAAAAGAGAGTGGATTACAACAGGAAAGCGTAGCCATAGCAGGAGGATTAGCCATCCCGCGCTATTTTACTAAAGAAGGTATCAGTCCCTTTGACCAATTCATCTATGAAAAACGCAGTTCCAGCATCAAGAATCCCGATGGATCCCAGGTATTTAACATGGAAGAGGTGGAAGTCCCTTCTTTCTGGTCACAGGTCGCAACTGATATTCTTGCTCAGAAATATTTTCGTAAAGCGGGAGTTCCCTTACGCAACCAACATGGAGAACTGCTGCGGGATGAAAATGGAAAAGTGATTACCGGCAGTGAAACGAGTATTAAACAGGTTGCTCATCGTATCGCGGGCTGTTGGCGCCACTGGGGGGAACAGTATGGTTATTTTACCTCACCTCATGATGCCCAAACATTCTATGAAGAGATGGTATATATGATTATCGGGCAGGTTGCTGCCCCCAATAGCCCGCAATGGTTTACGACAGGATTACATTGGGCCTATGGCATCACCGGCCAAGCACAAGGGCACAGTTATGTTGATCCGATCACAAAAAAATTAGAATATTCAAAGGATGCGTATAGCCGGTCACAGCCGCATGCTTGCTTTATTCAATCCGTCAATGACGATTTGGTGACGGAAGGCGGTATTTTTAGTTTGTTGACCAGGGAAGCCCGGGTGTTTAAGTACGGCTCAGGTACCGGCTCAAATTTTTCTCATCTTCGCGGTAAGGGAGAACGATTATCGGGAGGCGGCACCAGTTCCGGCCTGATGAGTTTTCTTAAAATATTTGACGCTGCTGCGGGCAGTATCAAGTCCGGAGGCACGACACGACGAGCCGCCAAGATGGTTTGTCTGGACATGGATCATCCGGAAATCGAAGATTTCATCTGGTGGAAAGTGCGTGAGGAAGAAAAAGTTGCCAGTTTAGTCGCGGGGAGTAAAATCATGAAACAGAAATTGTCAAAACTGATGGAGGCTGCTCAAAATGTTGCTGATCCGATGAGTGACAAGAAGGTTCGAACTTTACTGAAACAAGCCGCTCAAAACAATATTCCCCTGAATTATATAGTACGTGCCCTCGATCTGGCGCGACAGGGACAGGATTTACCGTTGCGAGAATTTGATACCCATTATGAATCAGAAGCATACGTTACCGTTTCGGGGCAGAATAGTAATAATTCTATCCGCATCCCTAACAGTTTCTTTGAAGCTTTGCATACCGGAAGGCCTTGGGAATTGAAATCACGGACCAACGGCGACGTCATGAAAACTATTTCTGCCCAAAAGTTGTGGAATGATATAGGGTATTGTGCTTGGGCTTCAGCTGATCCAGGCGTGCAGTTTGACACCAGTATCAATGAATGGCACACTTGCCCGGAAGATGGACGGATTAATGCTAGCAATCCCTGTAGTGAATACTTATTTTTAGATGATACAGCCTGCAACTTAGCATCCATTAATGTTGTTAAATTTTATGATGACCTTACCGGGAGATTTGATGTTCAAGGCTATCGGCACGCGATACGGCTCTGGACAATGGCTTTGGAAATTTCCGTCCTGATGGCTCAGTTTCCGTCCGAACAAATTGCCTTAAGAAGTTATCAATACCGAACTTTGGGTCTGGGCTTTGCGAACGTTGGAACGTTATTGATGGTGCAGGGAATTCCTTATGATAGTGATATGGGAAGATCGATCGCTGGCGCTCTTGCTGCCATCATGACAGGCGACAGTTATGCCACGTCGGCCGAGCTGGCGTCGGTCTTAGGGCCATTTGAAGGATATGAAAAAAATAAGCACCAGATGCTGAAAGTGATCCGCAACCATCGCCGGGCAGCGTATGACGACGACAGCTATGAAGGGCTCACCATTAAACCTTATTCTCTAGATCAGGAACTCTGTCCCCCAGAATTGTTAGACGCAGCCCATGATGCTTGGGATAAAGCTCTGAGCAGGGGAGAGAAGAATGGCTACAGAAATGCGCAAGCGACCGTGACTGCCCCAACGGGAACTATCGGGTTAGTTCTTGATTGTGATACGACCGGTGTAGAGCCAGATTATAGTTTAGTCAAATTTAAGAAACTGGCAGGAGGAGGGTTCTTTAAGATTGTCAACCAGTCCGTGCCTAAAGCCTTACGGCGGTTAGGATATTCAGACCAGCAGATTAAAGAAATTGTCCATTATTGCATTGGCCAGGCGACGTTAGATAAAAGTCCGGAAATTAACGTACAGTCGTTACGGCAAAAAGGTATGACAGAATCACAGTTGGCTGCGGTTGAAAAAGAATTACGCAGCGCCATGGATATTCGCTATGTCTTTAATTCCTGGACACTGGGGCAAGAGTGGTATGCAGAACGGATGAAAGGGAAAGAGGGAAAAGCAGAGCGGGATATCCTGATGGTGTTAGGGTTTAGCCCTTCACAAATTGATGCTGCCAATAAGTATATTTGTGGAACGATGACGTTAGAAAGAGCGCCGCATCTGAAACAAGAGCATTATCCGATTTTTGATTGTGCTACCAAGTGCGGTAAAACCGGAAAACGATACATTCATCCTTATGGCCATTTAAAGATGGTTGCGGCCGTGCAAGCTTTCATTTCCGGCGCGATTTCTAAAACCATCAATATGCCGCCCGATTGGACCGTAGAACAAATCAAGCAGACTTATTATGATGCCTGGGCGATGATGACCAAAGCAGTGGCGTTATATCGTGATGGGTCCAAACTCAGCCAGCCGTTGAATGCCACGTTGGAACAGAACCCAGAATTAAAACAGGTTCTGGAAGATGTTGAGGAGGAAGAAAACCTGCTGACCATACCTGTAACTGAAGTGCGTAAGAAAATCATTCTTGGACAACGGGAACTGCTCATTACCGGGAAGGAAGAGAAAGAACTCCTCACCAATCTGACGGTGACGATGAACGGGTTAAGCCCGCTGCAGGAAACAATGTTGCAGGCGGTCGTGAACATGGCCAATCTGGGATTGCAACAAGGGTTAACTCCTTCGATCATTGCGGGAAGTTTACAGCTTGATGGACATCCGGTGATTAGCGAGCTGCGAGAATTCCTGTTACATTATGCAGAAAAACAGGGAAATAGTGTACCTTTACCTCTAACGGCATCAATGACTACTGCTCCTATGAATACTGCTTCTGTGGCAGTTTCCTACCTCACAAAAGGATCATTAGAATCATCGGCAGTGCAGAAACAGAAATGTACCGGTTGCGGCGCCACCCAGTTGCGGCAGAATGGGACCTGTATGTTATGTGAAATCTGTGGCGAGACTAGCGGGTGTAGTTGAAATAGAGTTGATTTGAGAACAAAGTATTCAAAAACAAAGTGTTCCTGTAGTACCTGTACACCTCCTACATTTGAGTACCACAACAGTAAGACCATAACATTTTTAAGAGGATTAACACCCTAAGAGCTACGACCATGACTCCTAAAATCTCGGCCACCCAAATCAGTGTCAGTAAAGTTGTCAAGCGTGATAGTTCTATCGTTGAATTCAGCTTTTTGGCCATTGCCGATTCGATCTTTAAAGCGGCTCAGTCCGTTGGCGGAAAAGACCGGGAACAATCCATTGCCTTAGCTCATGAAGTGGTAGAGCTGCTCAATCAGGCTGCTGATAAGGAAACAGTCTCTTCACAACAAATTCAAGAACTCGTGGAAAAAGTATTGATTGAGCATGGGCATGTGAAAACTTCCCGGGCATATATTCTGCAGCAGTATGCAAAACAAACGCCAACACCACCGGAAGAATTCAAAAGCCATGATTACGCTGCAGAAGAAAGCGTACAATTTTCCAGTCAGGCGATCAGAATTTTGGAACGGCGCTATTTGCGCAAGGATGAAGAAGGCAACGTCATTGAAACGCCGCGGGAGATGCTATTACGGGTTGCGAACAATATCGCGTTGGCTGACAAATTTTATGGCGCGGAACAGGATGAAGTTAAGAGAACAGCAGCTACTTTTTACCAGATGATGGCGGCACTGAAATTTCTGCCTAATTCCCCCACGCTGATGAATGCCGGGACAAAAATTCAGCAAATCAGTTCTTGTTTTGTCCTGCCTATCAATGATACGATGGAAAGTATTTTCGGTAGTCTACGGGATGCCGCTTTAATTCATCAGCGGGGATCAGGAACAGGATTTAATTTTTCACGTATCCGGCCTAAAGGCGACGCCGTGCGCAAGCAGCAGGGGGTAGCTGCGGGACCCGTTGCTTTTCTGAAAGTGTATGATGCCGCTCTGGACGCCATTAAACAAGGCGGGATCCGTCCGGGAGCTAACATGGCAGTACTGAGGGTTGATCACCCCGATATTATTCGGTTCATTGAATGTAAGCGTGATAAGAAATCGCTGAAGAATTTTAACATTTCAGTCGCAGTAACGGATAATTTCCTGCGGGCAGTGGAAGCCGATCGGGAATACTATTTAGTGCATCCTAAAACTGAAAAATATGTTGGCCGACTGCGGGCTAAAGATGTCTTTGCGATGATTACCCAAAATGCCTGGAAAACCGGCGATCCCGGCCTGTTGTTCATTGATGAAATTAACCGGAAACATCCCGCCAAGCATTTAGGAGAAATCGAAACGACTAACCAATGTGGGGAAGCCCCCTTATTGCCGTATGAAGGCTGTGTGTTAGGCTCGCTGAATTTAAATAAGTTTCTGAATGAAGAAAAGAACGATCTCCACTGGGAAGCGTTGCGGGAAACGATTCATCAGGCTGTGCATTTTCTGGATAATGTCATTGACCTCAACAATTATCCTCAGCCGGAAATTGAACAGCAGACGAAAAATACCCGAAAATTTGGGTTAGGCATCATGGGTTTTGCCGATATTCTGTTTATGCTTAAGATGCGTTACGATTCTGAGACGGGACTGGAGTTTGCAGACAAATTAATGTCGTTCATCAAAGATGCCACCTATGAAAAATCCATGGAATTGGCACAAGCAAGAGGGGTCTGCCCCGCCTGGAATGGTTCTGATCACCAGCGGCAGGGACGAAAAATAAGAAATATGACCTGCCTTTCTATTGCCCCCACCGGCACGATTAGTATTCTGGCGGATGCCTCCCCCAGCTGTGAACCATTATATGCCATTTCGTACCACAAGACCGTGCTGGGAGATAACGAACTGATTTACCTCAATAAAGCTTTTGAACAGTTGGCCAGAGAAAAAGAATTTTATTCCCCTGATTTGATTCGGAAAATTGCCCGTAGCGGCAGCCTGCAGCAATGTAAAGAAATACCGAAAGAGGTACGAGACATTTTTGTCTGTGCGCAGGACATCCCCCCTGAAGGCCACATTAAAATGCAGGCCACGTTACAGAAATATGTTGACAATTCCATCTCTAAAACGATTAATTTTCCACGGACAGCCTCGATCAGTGACGTGGAGAACGCGTATTTATTAGCGTGGAAAGCGAAATGTAAAGGCATCACCATTTACCGTGACGGCAGTTATGAAGATCAGGTGATGTCGATTGGTGAGGAGACAGCATGAAAATTTACACCAAAGTCGGCGATCAGGGACAGACCTGTTTCTTTGGCTGTGGAATGATCCAAAAAAATGATCCACGTATTGAAGCTTTTGGCGCGCTGGATGAATTGAATTCGGTGATAGGGCTAACCCTCTGCTTTGTGGAAGATGAAAAGTTGCGACAGATGTTAACTAAAATTCAGAATGATTTATTTACGGTCGGTGCTGATTTAGCGGGCAGCCAACTTGCGGCTGATACCTTGCCACGAATAAGGGAAGAGCACGTGAAAGAATTGGAGGGGGTCATTGATGAGCTGGAAGAGCGGTTAGGAATGCCTAAAAAATTCATCCTTCCCGGCGGAACGGTCTCCAGTTCATTTTTGCATTTATGTCGGACTATGACGAGGCGAGCTGAACGGTCGTTGGTTAATGTGCAGGGTGTGATCCAGATTAATCCGACCTTGTTATGCTATATCAACCGGCTGAGTGATTTATTGTATGTCTTAGCACGGCAGGCCAACAAAGAACTGGAAGTTAAAGAACAGCAGCCGATGTATAAGTATTTTGGGAAGGAACGGACTATGGAGAAAGGAGCGGAAAAGGTGGTTTGAAATATAGATAAATCTGACACATCACGCCAGCGAAAGATTTATTAAGTTTTATCCTATCAAGCATACAAAATGACCTCAGCTGAAACCATTATGGTTAAGAAAGAACTATTTGAACATATCATTAGTGACGTTGAGCATTTGATCACGGACATGGAATCTGTTGCTGACCAGGAAACAATGGCGGAAGTAGACAAACGACTCAGGGAGATCAAAGAAGGAAGAGTTAAAGGTTTGTCGGAACAGGATTTTCTCCGTACGA
>JAHFRS010000155.1 GCA_023266155.1 archaeon | reverse complement strand
TCAACAATAAGCCCATCACCAGGATCTTGCTGGCAAAGGGATCAAGAAAAGAGCCTATTTCCCCCGTGGCATTTTTCTGCCAATAGCTTATCACGGCACTAAGGGCAGCTAAGGTGAATAGGAGTGTCGCCCAGCGCCATTGGTCTAGGAACATTAAATTCAAGAGCACGGGCAGAAGCAGCAGGCGGAATAAGGATAATTTTGCCTTCAGGTTCATCGACGGAAAGAAAGCAGCAGTGTTTAAAAGGTTTTACTTTGAACCTCACAACTCATCAGCGGGAGTTGGCCGGCCAGATGGCCTCTGAGCAGCACCCAAAATGACATCATCAATGCGCAGAATCATTTCCGCGACTTCCGCCGCGCTGGAAAGTGCCTGCGTTTTAATCTTTAATGGCTCGATGACACCCTCTTTCCAGGCATCCATAATCTCGCCTGTAAAGACATTGATTCCTGCCCAAATCTGCTGCTGATCATGTGCAGATCGTAATTTAGTTAACGAATCGATTGGATCTAATCCGGCATTTTCTGCCAGTGTTCTGGGGATAATTTCTAAGGCATCAGCAAAAGCCTGGACGGCTAACTGTTCTCTGCTGCTCAGTCTTGAGGCATAGCTGCGTAAACCTCGAGCTAATTCCATTTCTACTGCTCCTGCTCCGGCCACGACCAGACTTTCACGCAGGGCCGCCGCAACGTCACCGATACCATCTGTCACGGCTCTCTTGATTTCTTCAGCCACATGGTCTGTTCCCCCACGAACCAGCAAGGTCACAGCTTTCGGATTCAGGCATTTTTCCACGAAAATCATTTCTTCATCCGCAATCTTTTCCTCACGCACCAGACCCGCACGGCCTAAGTCTTCTGAGGTTAATTCTTTCCAACTGCTGACAATTTTTGCTCCGGTAGCCCGAGCTAATTTTTCCATGTCGCTGCGTTTCACTCTGCGGGCGGCAAGAATTCCTGCTTTCACCAGAAAGTGCTGGGCCAAGTCGTCAATACCACGCTGGCAGAAAACAACCGTGGCACCGGTTAATTTTATTTTAGTGACCATCTCTTTGAGAGTCCGTTCTTCTTGATCTAAGAAAGAATGAAGCTGTACTGGATCCGTTATCTGAATTTTTGCTTCAATCTCAGTATTTTTAATTTCTAACGCCGTATCAAGTAAGGCAATTCTGGCGGCCTCGACTCTCTTGGGCATGGCGGGATGGACAATTTCTTTATCAAGGACAATCCCTTCCACCAATTCACTCTTATCGGCACTGTCGCCCACGCGCGTTTCAATTTTAATATCATCAATATGAATGACCACTTTGCCCGACGAATCTGTCATAATGCTTTTAACTGCTTTGATAATTAAATCTGCGAGAATTTCTTTATTTGCTTCTGCGCCTTTGCCGGTCATGGCGGTGATGGCAATGTTGCGAAGCACATCACTTTCGTCCGCTTTAATCTCAACGGCAATCAGCTGCAGAATCTTCTGCGCTTCCACTTCCGCCAGGCGGTAACCCTTCGCCAAGACCGTCGGATGGATTTCCTGATCGAGCAGATCTTCCGCTTTCTTGAGCAGTTCTCCCGCCAGCACGACTGCTGTTGTCGTACCATCCCCCACCACATTTTCCTGAGTTTTAGCGACTTCCACCACCATTTTAGCGGCAGGATGTTCAATCTGCATTTCAGTAAGTATCGTAACTCCATCATTGGTGACCACGACGTTGCCGGCAGCATCCACAATCATCTTGTCCATGCCTTTAGGCCCTAACGTTGTTCTGACAGCTTGCGCGACGGCTTTGGCAGCGGCGATATTATTTCGTTGGGCATCCTTGCCGCTCGTTCGTTTGGTATCTTCAGGTAAAATGAAAATGGGCTGATAGGGGTTAGGGTTAGTCATGGGTATTTCCTAAATACGCCATAGATTCCTGCTGAGGCGTTTTTATAAAGATTATGGAAGAAAAGGCTTTGCGCGGATATTAGCCGGCTTTAGCCAGCTTCTCAAAGTATGAGAGCCTTCTTCTGTATGAAGAATAATTCTTGCTGCTTACTTAGAGCCTGTCCCAATAGGTGGCGTTGAGCAGCTTCGAACGCATCGATATCAATTTCGAATGGGCTGCGTCCCCGTATGGGACAACCAATGTCATTAAGTTAAGCTCTGTCAAGAGTAACACCAAGATACGAGCGTTGAAACGATAGTCATATTATTTTGCGGAAAGGGATGGTTCCTACGGAAGAGAACTGTATTTTTATGAGGACATAAGAAAAGCGAGTCAGTGTTACTCTTGATTTTTCCACTAACTTAATGACATTGAGGGGACAACCCACCGCGACGCCCTTGCTGTCTGAATCGCGGGCGTTCGACATTAGGCTGCTCAACGCCTAACGGGACAGGCTCTTAATCTTGCTATTACTCTCCTCTTTGTTATTAGTCCATAACGAAATTTTTCGTGGCTCTTCATACTCGTAAAATCCCTTCTCACGAAGAAGGGGAACCATTGTGGGAAAAAATTCTATCCCCACAACCTTTTAAACCAATTGAGAATCTTCTCCAGTAAACCGACGCTGATACACTTGCTGTTGACACAGACATTGGACGCACATTCAAAATTATTATCGCAGGTAGTTTCTTCTGCTGTTTGAGCTGTAAACACCCCTTGATCAGAACAGAATTGGCCCGCTTTTCGATAGCCAAAGGGATAACATTTTTCATCCCGCGCACAGGAATCTTTACAGATTAAAATCTCTTCTTTTTCAGATTCTGTTTTTTTCTCAGGCATTTTCACTGCTGCCTCTATGGGTGATGGTGTTGATGTCACCGGCGTCGTCGCTGGTGTTGTTGGCATTCCCGGAGTTGCCTCCACAGTAGATGTGGAAGACGTAGGCGTGATTGCCGTGGGCAAAGTAGCAGGCAAAGCAGCTTGAGGAACAAAAACCGTTCCAGCAGCAAAATCAGGATAACATTCTCCAACAACACTATATGAATTTACGCCGCATTTGCCCCCAGCACAATGGCCTTCACAGAAGCTTTTTGCAGCAGTCTGCCAGAACTCAGACGATTGACAGGATTTGTCCCCTTGCTTTCCAACACCATCATAACACTGCCAGGCAGCAGAACTAAACCCTTTACCACTGATAGCTTCCTCGGTTACTTTTTCTTCAGGGATGCAATTGAATACCACTTGTTCATTT
>JAHFRS010000154.1 GCA_023266155.1 archaeon | reverse complement strand
TGATCATGGATGATCCGGATATTCCCGATATTGCCAAAAAGACGTACCATATTGATGTATGGGATCATTGGATAGTTTTTAATATTCCTGTAACGACAACAATTATTCCTGAAGGAAAAAATCCCTCTGGGAAGCTGGGGAAAAATACCAGAGAAGTTCTAGGGTATGGCGGCCCTTGCCCTCCGGATCGAGAGCATCGTTATTTCTTTAAGCTGTATGCGTTGAGTATAATGTTAAATTTGCCAGAAGGTGTGACCAAAAAACAAGTGAAAGAAGCGATGCTCGGACACATCCTAGCGCAAGCAGAATTAATAGGGAGGTATGAACGGCAAAAATAAGCCATTCAATCAACTAACACATCCTTTCTTTAAAGAAACAAAACTCATCATGCCCCATTCTGTTCGTTCTTTGAGTGTTGTATCATACCGCTCTCGAATAATAGGGCCACTGGCATTAGGATATACTATTAATCCTGAAGAAAGTTGAGGAATTAAGATTGATGTGTCAAACTTCCATTCAGAATTAACTCCCGCAGTAAATAATATTCGATTGTAGGGCCCTTTTAAAGGATATCCTTCTGAGCCATCTCCATGAATGACAGTAATCCTCTGTTCATATTCAGGTCCAAAATGAGTGTTAAGATTTTGACGAGCCAAGCTGACCAAGCCCGATACATTCTCAATTGAAAAAACATGCCCTGACGAGCCCACCAGTTCACTAAGGATAGCCGTTTGATATCCACACCCAGTTCCAACTTCTAATATTTTCATTCCTGGTTTGAGTTCTAACAGCTGAGTCATCAATGCGACGACCGATGGCTGAGAGCACGTTTGATCATAACCAATTGGTAAAGCCATATCTAAGTAAGACGCTTGCGCAAATGAATCACTGCCTAGACCAAAATCATATAACATCTTGTTAAGTATTATCTCACGAAATGATACATCATTAATTGTAGGAATAAATTTCTCTCGATCTACTCGTCTCATGGCTTCTAGAACCCTTGAATCGAGAGACTTTAATCCATTCGTAAGTTCATGAACGGCGATGCTATCAACAAGGGTATCGGTATTCATTTCTACCTGGAAAAAAGCAGGATATTTAAGATTTATGAATAAACTCTAACGCTATGGAATTCACGCAATACCTTTTGCCTGTCGGCTTTGGCCCATCATCAAACAAATGTCCCAAATGCCCTCTACATTTTGTGCAGATAATTTCAATTCTCTTCATACCAAGACTAGAGTCAGACTTTAATTCGACATGCTTGCCATCCCAAAAACTTGGCCAGCCAGAACCAGAATCAAATTTACTGTCGGAGGAGAATAATGCTGTGCCACACCCAGCACAGCAATAGGTGCCTTTTTCTTTGTTATAGAGAAATTTTCCGGTGAAAGGTTGCTCGGTGCCTTTCTGTTTGAGGACGTATTCTTGTTGTGGGGTGAGTTTCTGTTTTGAATCTGTTTTCTGCGTTTTCTCCATTATCGCAGTTGTAGGGAGCACATGGTTATAAACTGCTGTGTTGCCTAAATAAAAACAAACCACCTTTCTTCCAAAAAGCTTAAATATGTGTTGACACATAAAGCTCACAATTTGAGGAAAACGATGACTAACATGACTTTATCTATTCCAGAAGAGCTGCATAAAGAGATCAAAGCCCACTCGGAAATTAAATGGAGTGATGTCGCCCGGCAAGCCTTTGAAAAGAAAGTAAAAGAGCTGCATTGGATAGATACACTTTTAGAAAAGAGTACCTTAACGGAAGAGGACGCAGAAAGAATCGGACATCAGATCAAGCATGAAATGAACAAGAGATTCCGGCGATGAGATTTCTCGTTGATACTAATAGAATTATTGCTGCTCTCATACGTGATTCTGTTTCCCGCAGGATAATTTTTCACTTTAATGCCGAACTGATTACTATTTCCCTCGCTGAAGAGGAGATAAGGAAACATAAGGAAGAGATTATAACAAAAGCCAAGGTGTCGGAGGCGGAGTTTGATGAAATTTATCACCAATTGTTTGAAAGACTAACCATTCTCAATCAAGATGCTGTTAAAAGATATAGAGATAAAGCTCGTGCGATTATGGATCCCATTGATCCTGACGACACTCAATTCATTGCCGCCGCTTTAGCTACCAACGCCGAGATTTGGTCAGACGACCATCATTTCCAGCAGCAAAAAAAGATTAAAATATGGAGAACAAAAGATGTAGTTCAGTTTATCGAAAAATCGTGAGGACCTCTTTAATCCCTTTCTCCATCTTAATCCCCGTCAACGAGAAAGGCGTGCGCATCGCCTTTAATTTCTTCAATACCAGCTCCATCTTCGGCGCATTCATTTTATATTTTCTGGCTAAAACATGGAGGTCATAGAATCCTACAATATTAATAGTGGCTTCGGCTTTCAACAGCTCCAGAAATTTCTGCTCTTCCGGAAAGGGATTATTCTCAGCCATTTTCTGTAATAATGCGGCCTCGTTTAAATTTCCTACCCAGAGTGGTCCGGCAAAGGCAAAGTTTTTTCCACAGTGGCATCGTTCACAGTTGTAGATGGAAATCTTAAAATTCAGGCAGTTATGGCAAAACAAAAAGTATTGGTGCTGCTTGACGATTTCATCACATTTTTCTTTCCCCCGACCTGAGCGAAGATACAGGCGATAATAATGGTCTTGACTATATGATAAAACGGGAGCCAAGGCTTTGTCAAACTGAATTCCTTGAAGTTGGATCTTTCTGATTAAGATGCGCAAGCCAATCTCGTGCATGAGATAATTTCGCAGCGGCTGCGCCCAATATTTCCGCCGAGTTACTTTTTCATAGGTTCCGGTAAGAGCAGCAGTATCCGTTGCGGTTATCGCGAGGATGCCATCTCGACAAATACGAGCAACTGCAGCATCGATAAAAGAATTGGGGCTGCCAAAAGGATCAATATCGATATAATCAAAATAACCGCAGAAGTTAGCTGGTTTCTTTTTCTCTTTGATCTGGTTGAATAAGAATAACGGGGCATCCTCATTACTTACGGATACTTTACCAAGAGAAAGATTATTCTTCCGAGCATTGTTTTTAAACACTTTTGGAAAATTCTCTTTTAAATCATTGGCGAAAAGATGATTTATTTTTCCTTTCTTCAATTCCTTGAGAAAGCGTAAAGAACGAATCCCAGAACCAGC
>JAHFRS010000153.1 GCA_023266155.1 archaeon | reverse complement strand
CAAGTTCTCCGTTTTTAGCGTAAGCGTGGTTCTAATTTTAGCGACGAAAATATTGAGCCTAATCATGTTAGGCTCCCCTGCCAAGGGCTGCCTCAGCAGAGTTTTTCATCAGAAAAATTGAGCCTAATCATGTTATCCTTCCCTTCCAAATCAACAATGGGCTTCCTTTCGGCATAGCCGTTATCAATCTCATGCCAGTACCGCAGCTGTTCCTCCCCCAATCTCCAGCAAAGAAAGACGTCCCGCCCCTGAAAGATGCAGGGAAAATCTACCAGGCCCTGTTCGATATCTTTGATGATGCAACCTTGTCGTTCCAGAGCTTCCAACTCCCGATAAAATAAATATTGTCGACGATGATATTCTTTTTCTAGTTGAAGGTTATAGAGATAATTCTGCTCTTCATCCTCCAGTTCAATTTCGATCTCTTCCAGCAGCTCGACGGCTTGTTTGGCCGCCTGCAGCCGGGACAGTTTTTGTTGAAGCATGGGAAGAAGTTTCTCAGCTTGTTCAGGAGTGAAATATTTTCGCTTCATGCTTGTGGAAAAGGTTTAGGTATATTTAAGTTCTTTGATGCTGAAAAGTAAATTAAGGATTAGTGAGAAGAAAAATGAAGAAATTATATGGTTAATTCGTATTTGTTTAGCACCATAAAGTCGAAATCATGCGAAGTCTCGTCGAGAGCTGCGCGGGGGTTGCCCCATACGGGGAAGCAGCTCTTTTGATTTTTACGACGAGGATTTCGAAGGTGCTAAACAAACACGTTAATTCTATTCCCCTCGATGCTGGAGTTTTATATTCTAATTGTTTACTAGATTCAAAAGCGATATAACTTTATGCAACAGCTTCTGAAACTCGTTATCAATGTCGTTTCTATTAATACAACCCCGGCTGCTGCAACCCTATCAGCGCCATGCGGATGGCTGGTTTGGTATATTCTTTTCTGGATACTTTTCCCTGCGTGAGGATGCCAATCAATCCCTCAGCGTTCCCTAATTGTGGATTTGCCGTCAATCCTACTTTCAAGGAAGCTTGCTCTAAATCATATCCTTCTCCGAAGATTAGGGTGACAATTTTCGGTGGCAGTTCAAAAGCTGCTGAAAAGCCAAGCGAATATCGTCGTCCATCATAGAGGGCGCAGACCGTATGTTCTAAATAACGCCCCACAGGATTTACAATAACAATCAATCCGGATTCCAGCCCAATACTATAATCGCAGTTGACAAAAGCAGCGCGGGCTCGTTGTTGTGCTCCCGCTACGGTTTCGTCCAGTGAACGCGGCTGCCGCGATACGCCGGAAGAGACTTCCCTGCCAATCACTTCCGCTGCATGTAAAAAGTCATATTCCTGAATAACTTCCTGCACCGCTTCAATCTTATTCCTGTTTTGAGAACCGACAGCGATGATCATTGAAATACCTTCCAAAATTATCTACTCTCCTTTTCATCTCCTCAATATGTAGATAATTGTGATGATTATGTTACACTTGTTAGCAATCATCTATCTTAGAAATGCGTTAGAGACGTAACATGATTAACGCATTTCTCTATAACTCTACGTGCTTACTCCACTTTCACCTTCATAAAATCTTCTGCCACTACACTGTTGGGAAAATAGGTCCTTGCTTCTTCCGCCACTTCCAATGGACTTTTATACCGCTGGCTGAGATGGGTGATGATCAGTTTTTTGGCATTATTCTCGGAAGCAATTAACGCCGCCTGTTTCACGGTCAGATGCATGAATTTTTCAGTCTTTTCTTTAATCTCATCCAGATGAGTGCCTTCAGAAATCAGCAGATCAGCATCTTTCGCCAAAGCATCAGCGCCACCACAGGGAACCGTATCCGCAATATAACTTACTTTTTTTCCGGGAACAAGGTAGGTAACATCCACCGCTTTTATTTTTTTCCCTTTAACTTCTACGTCTTTTCCCTGTTGCAGCTGTCCTAACACCGGACCCTGCAACCCCAATTTAGTCGTTTTCGCAACGTCCATCCGCCGGCGGTCTTTCTCGATGAAACTGAACCCAATACAGGGAGTAGAATGTTTTAACGCCTGTGCTTCCAGGATAAAATCTTCCGTCTCAGCCATTATTCCAGTACCCATTTCGTGTACTTCATAGTCAATAATATCCTTACCGGCAAAACTTTTCACCATAAATTCCAAATACTTTTTTGTGCCGATGGGGCCATAGATCTGCACTTTCTTATCCGGCTTATCAGCACCCATGGTGCTCAGCAATCCCGGCAGGCCAAAGACGTGGTCGCCATGCCAGTGGCTTACCAGAATGCGGGTGATTTTTGCGGGCTTGATTCCGGCGATGCGCATCTGTCGTTGTGTGCCTTCCCCGCAGTCCATCAGGATATTTTCCGCGTGGTAGGACAATAAAATCGCCGAATGGTTTCTTATCTTGGTCGGCTGCATACTTCCCGTGCCTAAAAACGTTATTTCAATCATAGGTAGCGGTCCAATTGCAACAGATTTTTGATTTTCGGTTCAAATTCTCTGCTATTACGCGGGTCGATGAGAATGGATCGAATCCCTGCTTTCTGTGCTGACCCCATATCGCTTTCCAGACTATCTCCTACCAGAAGGCAATCTTCTTTCTTCAGCTGATGGTCCTGAAAGATTTTTTCAAACAGCGCCGGATCGGTCTTTAGAAGTCCCGTCTCACAAGAAAGATAGATCTGAGTAAAATACTGGCCAAAATTCCATTTTTCTAATACTTTCGCCACGGAAAAACAGTCCGTATTGGAAATCAGGATCAGCAGATATTGCCCTTGCAGTTCCGTCAAAACGTCTCGCACTTCCGCATACGGCCGGGCTAACATCCAGGATTTGTTCCACATGCCAATCAGCAATTCCAGCTGTTCTTCACTGCAGGGAACGGCAAATTCTTGAGCGACAGCCAGAAAAGCCTCTTTGAGCTCCGTGAAAGGTTTAGTCATCATCACTTTTTCCATTCTCAGGACGTAGTCTGAGAAAGGGAGATCAATCTGCAAAATCTCCTTAGCGCGTTTTAAGGGGCTGCGCACCCCGGTTTCCATTAACGTGCCCCACAAGTCAAACAGGATAGCTTTGCTCATAAAGGTGTTTTTAACCGGTTTCTATTTATATTTTACTGAAATTATGGTGATGGAGAGGAGTAAATGGGTCGTATTTGTTTAGCACCATCAGGTCGAA
>JAHFRS010000152.1 GCA_023266155.1 archaeon | reverse complement strand
GCTGTTATTCGAGCATTTTGGGTGGCTATTCTTACTCTAACTCGGTGGGTTCTGATTCCATGTCGGACAGTATCTATACGGTCAAGAAAAATCCGGTCTGCTGTGGTTCTTTCAGCCGGGGGCAGAGATGTCTGGGTTGTCCGGAAGGGTAAGAAATCTTTTTATACTGGATAGAAATTATCACAGTTGATGTATCGAATTTATACGACGGAGGAGTATGAGAAGCGCTTTAATAAACTGGACTGGTCAATCCAGCGTCAGATCGAAAAAGAAATTGAGCAGCTGGAAAGAAATCCATATGTGGGAAAACCCCTTGGCTATCCTTTCTTCCGGGAAAAGAAAGTACAGAATTATCGAGTATATTATCTGATTTATACCAGCGGCACTAAATATCCGTATAATAAACAGTGCCGCTGTATATACAAAGGCACTAACTATTTGTACAATTAATTAGTGCCTTTGGTATATGATGAGGATGTGGTGGTTTTTGTGATTACGCTTAGTGATAAGAAAGGACAGCAGGAAGCGATTGATAAAATAAGAGCTTTGCTGCCTTTCTATCGGGAAGAAATCAGAAAAAAACTTAATTTGGCAACGTCTTTTTCCAAGGCCTGATTCTGCCAGCCCGTATATCTTCTAGACCGCGAACCAGAGAAACTAACAGTTCTTCATCTAATTCTGCTTTCTTTTTGAGGGTTTCGTACTCTTCCCGGGAAATGGTTACTGCTTCCATAAAATCCTCTAATATCCCTTTTCTTTAAATAATTTACGCAGATTTTTGGGTAATTATGAGCTAAGGCCGCTTTCAGCCAAAGACAGGGATGTCCGAGCTATCTAAGAAGATAAATTCTCAGAATAAAGTTTTATAAAACGAAGGGCTCTTTCTTTATCAACATGAACAAACCTATCTACCTCGACCACGCCTCCACCACTCCCGTCGATCCTCGAGTCCTCACAGCGATGCAGCCCTATTTCTCTAAAATCTATGCCAATCCCAGCAGTATTCATGACGCCGGCCGGAAAGCCCGAGAAGCCGTTGATAAGACTAGGACAGCCGTGGCGAAAATTCTTCGCTGTTTGCCTGAAGAAATTATTTTCACCTCAGGAGGAACTGAAAGCATCAATCTTGCAATTAAAGGGATTGCATTTACCCGGGGTAAAGGGCAGATTATCACTTCGGCCATTGAACATCCTGCCGTCTTAGAAACGTGCAAATATCTGGAGACAAAAGGTTTTGTGGTGACGTATCTTCCTGTTGATAAATATGGATTAATCTCCCCCGCAGATGTGATAAGAGCTATTTGCAAAGATACAATACTTATCTCTGTCATGTATGCCAATAATGAAATTGGCACGATTCAGCCGCTCGCAGAAATAGGAGCAATAGCTAAAAAACATCAGATCCTTTTTCACAGCGATGCCTGTCAGGCAGGAACACTGGATTTAGATGTTGCGAAAATGAAAGTTGATTTATTGACGTTAAATAGTTCAAAGATCTATGGGCCAAAAGGGGTGGGGCTGTTATATGTTAGAAAAGGAATTGCTCTGGAGCCATTACTTCATGGCGGAAAGCAGGAATCTGGTTTTCGGAGCGGAACGGAAAATGTTCCTGGCATTGTAGGTTTTGCCAAAGCGTTAGAGTTAGCGCAAAAGGAAAAGCTACAAGAAAATAAAAGATTAACGAGCTTGCGCGATCATTTTATCCAAGCGGTTCTGGCCAAAATTTCCAATACTCATTTGAATTGCCAGCCTTCTCAATGCTTGCCAGGTATCATTAATATCTCTTTTGCTGGTGTAGAAGCAGAATCAGTGGTTCGTTATTTAAGCCAACATGGAATCTATATCTCTTCTGGGAGTGCCTGCAGTTCACAGCAGATTGAAACCAGTCATGTTCTGAAAGCCATGAGCCTATCGAAGAAATGGGCAGGAGGAAGTCTAAGGTTTAGTTTGGGAAGAGCAACTACTAAAAAAGATTTAAATCAGGTAATTTTGATTCTGGAGAAGATTATTCAGTCGCTGAGGAGAATATCATAAAGCACGGTATTTTTTTGTCATTGCTCATTTTAGGAGAGAGGAGTCATCGTCTTTCATAAACAGCGACGGAAAAGTCAAGAAACATTTAAATAGGAAAGCATCTTGTTTGTTGTTATGGTCGAATGGGGAGCAGTGATCTTGGTACCGGTGGTTCTGCGGTTAGTTCTTGGTGCTGAATTTATCGTCCATGGCTATCCTAAATTATTTAAAGATTTTAAAGGCACGGCTGGTTTTTTAGCGGGAATGGGATTTAAGCCCGGGGTCTTTTGGGCATCTGTGTTAGGTATTTCAGAATTCTTTGGGGGAATCGCGATTCTGGCTGGGTTTGTCTCAAGAATAGCGGCAGGATTGTTAATTATCAGCATGACTGTAGGGACTCTGCTTAAGATTTTCAAGTGGAAAGTTCCCTTTAGTAAAGGTCATGATGCCGGCTGGGAATGGGAAGCTTTGATTCTAATGGGATTAATAGCATTGTTCTTGCTGGGTTCGGGGATTTGGTCTATTGACGCCGGACAAGGCTGGCTGTGGGGATAGATTTTTTTTCACTGACACAGTCCAAAACACAAAGTGAAGAAACTACTTCACCTGTGCACAGATGAGGTGGTTTCCTCATCTTGCGAGTGAGTGATACTGCGAGTCATCAAAGGAGGAGTATCCGGAATGACGCGACCGAGTCTCGACGCCACCGCAGGTTACGTTGAAGCGGACTCTGGGCAGTATCACTCACAAAAAAAAGACAGTGCCAGAACGTACAAACATTTTTATACTTCTTTTCTCTCCACTTAAATTATGTCCAAAACTGTACTCAGGGGAATAGCTATCCTGTTGATATTGATGGTGATGGTGGGCTGTAATTCCCTTCCAGATAAAACTCAGGAAGCTGCGACCAGAACAATCGAAAGAGCTGAAATAGCGACAGAAAATTCTTCGTCAGAATCTGCGTCTGATGTTCCTTTGGCGACTGCAGCAGAACAGGTCAATATCTCTGATGAAACCATAGCAAAAGTTCCTGTCGTGGAGACGCACCCGGTAGAAAATATTCCGCCGCCTTCTAGCACCACACATACTGTTAACCTTATTGATGGCGGCTTTGACACACCAGAATTAGACATCAAGGTTGGCGACACTGTTGTTTGGCAGAATGTCCG
>JAHFRS010000151.1 GCA_023266155.1 archaeon | reverse complement strand
AGCCAGATGTAGGTAACCTCTCCCCCCCGGCCTTGCTTTATCAGGAGGCCGGCACCATTCAGTTCCGCCAGCTGTTCTAGAGTGATCTCTGCTTCTTTAAGAAATTCAGTGGCATTCATTATCTCTACCCCTACAATATTTCCAGCGGCATCAAAATCGACGGTAAAATCACCTAATTCGGCACTACCAGCGGTGGCAATACTTTTCTTGTGAATGTTAAGGATATCGGAATGTTCACTATAGTCCCAAACGAATTGATCGGTTTCCCCTAGTGCCATTGGTAGTGTAATATTCCCATTCTATTTAAAATCTTCGCTCTCTGATGAAGCCAAGCTTAAATGTTGATGTTAGCCTCTTGACTGTTCGGATATTTACCTTTTGATGTGTAAAGAGATCAATAACAACTTTCAACTCCTGCCGCCGGCTTAATCGGTAGTATAATTTGTATACTTGAGGCCGGTCTTCAACGAGACGTATCAGTTTAGAACTTTCATAAAGTATCATTCTCTTTACATCATCAACCGTGATGCTGTTCTCTTCACAGCGCATACCAACGTGAGGGTCATCAGTAAGGATATTATCTTCTGTATAATTTCGAACCAGTCGTTGGAAGTCGTCTACGTTCATCCTACCAAACCCCTTCCCGTCATCTCCTTTGGCTTCTTAATACCAAGCACCTGCAGAATCGTCAGCGCCACGTCGGCCAATCCGCCGTTTCTTAATTTTCCTTTGATTCTTCTTTCTTTATCCACGATGATCAGTGGCACAGCATTTAACGTATGGCTGGTCTGCCACCTCCCGGTCATGTCCTCGCAATTCCCATGGTCAGCAGTGATGAAAATGATGCCCGGAAACATTTTCACGATTCTTCCTATCTCCCGATCCACTGCTTCCACCGCTTTCACTGCCGCAGTAATCTTACCGGTATGCCCCACCATGTCGCCGTTGGCAAGATTGACGACAAAGAAATCGTGGCCATCAAGGTTGTGCAGTAAGGCAGTAGTGATCTGTTTTACTTTCATTTCAGGGGTCTTATCGTAGGTTGTAACTAACCTGCTTTTAACATGAATCCTTTTTTCATGCGGGAAAACACATTCGCACAAGCCATTGAAGAAATACGTCACATGGGCCCATTTTTCGGTCTCGGCCAAGCGTAACTGGCTGATGCCCGCCAGGGAAATAACTTCGCCTAAGGTATGCAGCGGTATAATTGGGGGAAAGGCGACAGGCACTTTTACCAACGAATCGTACTGCGTTAAACCGACAAATTTCAAATCAATCAGTTTCTTCCTCTGAAACCTGTTGAATTTCCCCCAGACAAAAGCGCGGGTCAGCTCACGGGCACGATCCGATCGGAAATTAAAAAAGATAACGGAATCGTGCTCTTCCACGACGCATTTGTTGGTCAGGACGGTAGGTTTGACAAATTCGTCGGTCTCGCCGTGATCATAGGCATACTGAAGTGCTTTCCAGGGATCAGCAATTTTCCGGCCCAGACAATTGACCATGCAATCGTAGGCTTTATGCTCGCGGTTCCAGCGATTGTCACGGTCTAGGGCATAGAATCTGCCCATCATCGTGGCTAACGTTCCCACGCCCAGTTTGTTCATTTCCAGCTGCAGCCGCAGGAGGTATTTCCCCGCCGATTTTGGCGGCGTATCCCGGCCATCCAGGAAAGCGTGGACATAGACCTCTTTCACGCCATGGTGTTTAGCCATTTTCAGCAGGGCTAATAAATGATTGATATGGGAATGAACACCGGCATCACTCAATAATCCCATCAGATGTAATTTCCGATGATGTTTCTTCACATGATCAATCGCCTCCAAAAGAGCCTGGTTGCGGAAGAACGATTTATTCCGTATTGCCCGATTGATCCTCATCAGATCGGAATCAACGATCCTTCCTGCTCCCAGAGTTAAATGTCCAACCTCAGAATTGCCCATGAAGCCGGGAGGAAGGCCAACTGCTGGACCGGCTGCCTGGAGAGTTGTATGAGGATATTGTTTCCAGAGCTTATCAAGGAGAGGTGTTTTTGCTAAAGCGATGGCATTTCCTCTTTTTTCCTGGCGAAATCCCCAGCCATCGAGGATGAGCAGCAGGATTTTGGGCATGGTACAATCCTCTTTATCGAACAGCAGTTCCTTTTGATATCCTGAATATATTTGTTGATGATTGCTTGAACGTTCCAATTCCTAATAGTGAGTTAGCACATTCGAATTCCACTGCCACAGAACCACAGCGCGAATCTTCCTTTGGCGTTTCTGTGGGTGTTTGTGCTTCTTCAGTGTCCACAGTAGAGCCACGCTGGCAGAATCCCGCACTTTCTCCGGAAGCTGCTGCCCCCTCACCACCTGTAAACATCTCACAATCAATCATGCCAAACAGGTCTAACAATGCCTCGCCACAGGGAATGCCTTCGTAATCCTGTGATTCTCCGCGTGTATCGCCACCTAAACCATAACCTGGCCCCTTCGCACCGGGAGCCACGCCCCCGATATCAACCGGCTGGCCGGTTTCACCTAATTCTAACGGTGGTTTCTTTCCTGCATCCTCACAGATTGCCCATTTACACCAGTCTGCCCTAGAAATTTCTGACAAGGGATTTGGACCTGTTCCGCGAATGCAATTGTCAAGGGCACCATTAAAAGCTGCGGAACATACACTGTTATCTACACTAAAACTTGCACCACCATCGTTAACATAATCAGCAGCACACTCTGTCCCCGATATAGAAATATCATCAGTAGAATCTCCGGCGGTACCCCCATTCTTTTTATTTGTATCCCATACTTCTGCGTGCGTGTCGTGTCCTCTTACTTCTGTTTCACTTGCTCCTCCAAAAGCATTGCTGAGGGCATGGTCTATTTCATGCCGTACAACTCCTTTCGTCGTCATCTTAGTTCCACAGGCTTGTGCTCCACTAGGTGAACCATAAACGTTGGGAGCAGCCCAATCAGGGTTAGCTTGAGCTGTACTCTGTGCGATATAAATTTCCTGCCCATAAGTACAGGCTGTTTTACCGTTGCATTTTTCAATAATGCCTTTATCTGAAAGTACGTTAATATTAAATAGTTTAGAAGCATCTTTCTTAAAATTTTCTTTTTGCTCCTTTGTAGCCGTATCCCAATCGCTTATTCCGAACATCTTTTTCAACTGTTCGCCACACCCTTTCGTTTTACCA
>JAHFRS010000055.1 GCA_023266155.1 archaeon | reverse complement strand
GAAATACTGCACTACCCTCAGCTCGATACGGTATTGATGGTAGAAAAATTTGTCTATGAAAATAGTGGAGAATTTAAGAAAAAGTCTCTTTGGGAGCACTTACCTAAAAAAATGATGTACCAGACGTTCTGCCTGATCATTGATTATCTTATGGAATCGGGAAAAATAGCCCTGGACAAAGAAGGGAAACTTGCCTGGGTTTGGGATCCAGAAGGAGTAAGACGATATTTGGCGAGGAAAGATCTTTCATGGAATTAAACTCAGCAGTGAAGTTTGGAGATGAGAACCTCAAGAAGGCGTACCACGAACTTGAAAGTGGGAAATTTGAGGATAAACAACTCAAGGAATGGTTAGATAGAGCTGTAGCTGATTTACGAAAGAATGCTTTCTCCGGAATTCAGATTCCCAAACGATTAATCCCACAAGTGTATCAGGCAAAATACGGCCCTCTTACTAATCTGTGGAAGTACAACTTACCTAATGCCTGGAGACTTATTTATACTATCAAAAGAGACGAAGTTGTTGTACTGAGTGTAGTTCTAGAGTGGATGACACATAAAGAGTATGAGAAACGATTTAGATACTAACGGCCCCAACTTTCTTTCTGCGCGGTGATAGACAAACTTTTCGTCTCTACGCTTCTCATTTCTCCCACTTCGGCTTTACCCTTCTTTCTTCTTTTCCTGAGCTTCCCACTTATCCCTTTTGACAGCCAACATGCTTAAAATTGTTTCTTCAACCATCTGCGGATTCCTGGCAAAAAAATCTGCCGTGGCTAGTTTGATTTCTTCTTCCGTCCGGCAATGTTGAAGAGCCTCAAAATAGGCCGGATTGTTGCTGATCAAATCTTTAAAGAACAAATCCATTTGCGCGAACGCTTCTTCCATCTTTGCTTCTTTAAAAAATAATTTATTCATCGCCGCTAATTTTCCTTGGGCGGTCGGTGGTATTTCTTTGACAAATTCCCGCATTTCCTGTTCATCTGGCAACATTGTTTATCCCCGCTTTTATCTCTCAAAAATTATTGAACCGGCAAATTATTTGACCAATCAACCGATATACCCTGCCTCTTTATACTTGGCTTTGGCTCCCGCCTGCCCGCCCATCGTTTCGGCAGCCCACTCTTTGGTCTTTTTCATCAATTCTTTTTCCATCTCAATGATTTCCTTGCCCATTTTCTTCAAGTCAATCTGTAACTGAAACTTCCGGTCAATAACCCGAAGCAGTTCCTGGGCTCCTTTCACCCCCAGATATAATGGATGGCCAAAAGTTTCCGCTAATAAGGCTACCCCTTTTACACCTCTTTTTTTTCCCAGTCCCAATAAAATGCCGGAAACGCCGATAATCGGGCCAACCACACCAAAAATATTCTGCTCGACTCCTAAATTTTTGACAGTGTATTCTTTCAACAATGTGGCATCATTGCTGGTGCAGAACACGCGAGGCTGCTCAGAGATATTCTGCAGCCCAATGCCGCCGGTGGTGATAATTTCTGTGCAATGAAATTGCTGAGTAATTTTCAACACTTCTTCACAGAAAGTGAAACAGCTCTCTTCATCGATCGGCTGGATATCTCCCGTTAATAATAATAAATCCTGTTTCTTCCCGCCAAAAGTTTTGTAATATAATTCTATCCGGGGCATTTCCACCAGATTTTGCTGGTTGACAAATACCGAATGGGGAAATTTATGGGAAAAAAATGAATAGAGTTTCACCGCTTTCAGCTCTTCCACCAAAAATCAACAGCGATCTTGCCGACGTTGCCAATGCCAGGCAGGCCTTCGATGAGAATAGGTTTATTCAGTTTTGGAACAGTTTTCGTTTCCGGCGTGATTTCCCAGGCAGAGTGCATATTAATAGAAAAGAATTGTTTATTTATATAGTTTTGGATGGAAAAATTATAGAGAAATTCGTGCCACCTCTTCGCTAAAGAAAATATGCAGGGGACGTGACTTTCATGCCACATCCTATTCGTCGCGGTGGGCTTTATGCCCGCCCATCTTGCCTAGGATACTGGCATTCGAACACGCGTACCCACTAAGCACTTCGCCATAAGTGGCTTTGCCCCTTATCAACCCCAGAGCTCTACTAAAGAAAAATGCAGGGGACGTGACTTTCATGCCACATCCTATTCGTCGCGGTGGGCTTTATGCCCGCCCATCTTGCCTAGGATACTGGCATTCGAACACGCGTACCCACTAAGGGACTAGCCTTCTGAGCAAGCTCCTCAAGCTAGCGGATCCAGCCCAAAAACAATTTTCGGTCGGCGAAAATTTCGTTTTCATTTGGCCGCTCTCCCACCCCTGCATCAATCAGTACGATTTAACTGGCAATTTAAAAGATTATCGAAAAAAAATAATTATTCTTTCTTTCTGAAATAGCCGGAGAGGTTAGGATCAATAATATCACCATGACGATCGCCTTTGACAAAAGTTAAATGCTCTTGTTGATACAACTCAGCGACTCTCTGCACTAAACTTTGATCTTTGCTGACGATGGAAACAGCCGCTCTTTTTTCAGGCGAAGCACCTGTACGAATCACATCAATAACATCTTGAAGGTAGGCTGGCGCCACATCCAAGACATAAAAATGGAAAGGCACAGAGGAAAAATCTGGCACACTACCAAGATCAGTTTTAGCAATATTGACATCATACCATAAAGAACGATACTTACGAGATGGATTTTCGCTGATGACATCACGTCCCAAACCAATAATAGTGCAAAAAACACCATTTTCACTGACATACAAACCCTGTACTTTCTCATCATTACCTAGGACATATGGCATCTGGTTTGCTCCAAAATACTGCCCGACTGTAGGGACTATTATTTCACCTTGCACCATGGCAAATGGGGAGTTAAACGTGGTTCTTGTCCAGAATCTAATGATTCCGGCACAGTCACCATTGCTGGAAGAGGCTTAGGACGCTGTACTCTTATCGGCCTGGAAACTACCCCCATGTTAGGAGGAATCATTATTCTCCCCAGTCCTGGCACATTATTCCTAAATTCAGGTTCCATGTTATGTATAATATAAAGGTGAGACAACCATTGATTTATAAATCTTTTGAAAAATACCTCTCAAAAGTATATACTAACTATAGACCATATGTTTTTTACCAAATGTCCGCGTCTCGACCTAATTCAGAAAATCCGGTTCATATGCAAGCTGTTTATTAATTTCCCCGCGAAGATTCATGCCGAGGAGCTTCATCACTTCCTCCCGAGGATAATTTGACAGCAACCACGCTAATTTGATAAATGTGGTAGCAGGAGTCATATCATTGCCATTGCCTAAAACACCTATCTGCTGTGCTCTGCGCTGATCTTCATAAACATTTAAGTTAAGCCTGCCAAAAATAGTTTGTGGAGCCTCAACGACAATGACCCCTTTCTGTATCAACGCCGTAATCGCTTTGCAGATATTCTCACTTTCTTGCGTAGAGTCATCCATCTTTGTTATTGGCAGACATCCTAAGCCTGTACTCTCGATGATAACACCATCATAATTTTTATAAAAGAGAAATTGCTCGGCGTACATATTGGTATGCTGCTTGATAATCCCAACTTTGATATCCTCCTTAAAGAGTCTCAGAGTAAGATTTTTCAATTTGCTTTTTTTCCTGTACGTTGAACAGACAAATTCTACTTTTTGCTTGGCATAATCCACGTTCGCCCAAGGGGCTGTGTTCACTGCTTTAAACGCATCTCGTCGTGAGGTGTGTAATTTCATGGTTTTTGTCGCCGGTAAAATGACACAGGTATCATCACTTGAACTGCCATGCATGCATATCCCTACTTCGCCAAAATCAGAATGAGTAATAAAATAGGCGGCATTCACGACATTCAGGAAGGCATCGCTACTGCCCCGATCAGAGCTACGCTGTGCACCTACTATCATCACGGGCTTTGTCAGCCCTTCCAGAATAAATGCCAAGGCTGCAGCAGTGTAATGCAATGTATCCGTGCCTTGAGTGACAATAACGCCTTCCGCTCCCGCCTCTAATTCTTTTTTAATTTCTTTGGCGATTAAGTTATAATGAGAAAAACGCATATCCTGTGACCACATATTTTTAATAAGCCGGCTTTTAACGTTCGCAATCTGTTTGAGTTCAGGAAACAGTGCAACTAATTCTTCAGGCTTGAAATAGGCACCCACTCCCCCTGTTTGATAATCTACTTTAGAAGCAATTGTTCCACCTGTATGGAGAATTGAGATGGTTAAAAGATCTTTGACCGGGAGCAGTGATTTTGCAGCAGCAATGTTCTTTTCTTTAGCTTTCTCCATTAAAGTTATTTTCGTCACGTCTTTTTTCTTGAACCCAAAATTATAGCCGCTATCGAGCTTGACCAAAACAGCTTCCTCATCAAAACTGGGCATCAGAATTCCTTCAACGGTTTGGTCTTTGGTTACAACTTTAACTTTATCACCGGGATAAGGCATACTGTACCACAATTTCTAAACCTTTATATATATTATCCTTGCCAAACACTTAAACGAGGTGTATCATACTATGACTCAAAATTACAAAGTAAAAGACCTTGCCTTAGCCGAGTGGGGCAGGAAAGAAATTAAAATCGCCGAAAAAGAAATGCCCGGGCTGATGGCAATTCGTGAGAAATATCAACAGCAAAAGCCACTTCAAGGTTCTCGTATCACCGGTTCTCTGCACATGACTATCCAAACTGCGGTTCTTATCGAAACGTTAGCTGCCCTTGGTGCAGAGGTGCGCTGGGCTTCGTGTAATATTTTCTCAACCCAGGATCATGCTGCCGCAGCTATCGCTCAAGCAGGAATTCCAGTTTTTGCCTGGAAAGGAGAAACTCTCAAAGAATATTGGTGGTGCACCAAGCAAGCATTAACTTTTCCTGGACATAAAGGGCCAACTTTAATTGTTGATGATGGCGGCGATGCCACCATGATGATTCACAAAGGAGTGGAAATAGAACAAAATCCTGCTCTTCTGAATAAAGATTACCATGCCGAAGGAGAAGAGATGATGGAAGTTATGGCGGTCTTGAAACAAACCTATACCGAAAATCCTCGCCATTGGACTACCATCGCCAAAGAAGTCAAAGGCATCTCAGAAGAAACCACTACCGGAGTGCATCGCTTATACCAAATGCTCAAAGAGAAAAAATTATTATTTCCCGCAATTAACGTCAATGATTCCGTCACTAAATCTAAATTTGACAACCTCTACGGCTGTCGGGAATCATTGGTTGATGGCATTAAGCGTGCAACAGACGTGATGTTAGCAGGCAAAGTTGCCGTGATCGCAGGATACGGCGATGTTGGAAAAGGCTGTGCGCAATCACTGCGAGGATATGGCTGTAGAGTTATTATTACAGAGATTGATCCTATTAATGCCTTACAGGCAGCCATGGAAGGATATGAAGTCAAGAAGATGGATACCGCTGTGAAAGAAGGCGATATTTTTGTAACGACAACCGGCTGCCGGGATATTATCGTAGATAGACATTTTAAATCCATGAAAGATCAAGCTATTGTCTGTAACATTGGCCACTTTGATTGCGAGATTGACATGGAATGGCTGAATACAAAATCAGGAGCGGGAAGAGAAAATATTAAGCCACAGTATGATAAATATCTGTTTCCAGATGGAAGAGAATTATATATTCTGGCTGAAGGACGATTGGTTAATTTAGGGTGTGCAACCGGACATCCTTCCTTTGTGATGAGCAATTCATTCAGCAATCAAGTGCTGGCGCAGATTGAATTGTGGACAAAACAGCATCTGATTGGCGTATATATGCTGCCAAAGAAATTGGATGAGGAAGTTGCCAGGTTGCATCTGCAGAAAATTGGAGTGGAGATGGATACCTTGACTGATGTGCAGGCGGCATATTTGAACCTTTCCAAAGAAGGCCCGTATAAAGCGGAACATTATCGGTATTGATGAGGGAAATAATAGAATTGTGCTTAATGCCATACGTTAGTTACAATTTGAGGTTCGGGCTAAACAATCGTCAAATCAAAGATTTGAAGAAATAATAAAGAAGCGGTTGGCGTCTTTTTACTCCAAATATAATTCTCTATGAAGTTTCCTTACCCCTTTTGCAAATTCTTGCGGACAATATTTTTGCGATAAAGCTATCCCAAAATCTGTGAGCAAAAAACTTCCCTGCTTTCTTGCATAAACGACAACACTGCCAGGAATAGGTTTTGTTGGATCTGAACTTTGTCCAGAAGATAGTTCATTTATCAGTTGATTACCCCATTGAAAAAATTCTCTTGGAGAACATTCACCTGGTAGCCTATCCGCTAAATATTGAGTATATCGGGGATCATAATCTCCACGATCTTGCCTTAAATTGGCTTTAATATCACTCATTGAAATTTTTGTGTCCAGATCCATTATTTGATGGTCCATTTTGTTTACCTCAATATCTTAGGGTATAACAGCAAGTATTTAAATCTTTCAGTTATTTTACTACTTAATAGGTACCATGTATCTCTCTACAACTACGCCCGAACCTCAAACCTCGAGTTTTTCCTCCGCTTCGTTACGGAACGTTGCACTAAAATTCAGGTCCTAATCGATGAGTTTAACAGCGATCGCGATGATATGCTCAATTTTCGCAATCGCCTAGAAAGTAAAGGGGATAATTTATTTTAAATAGAGGGAGGTGTATAATCTCTTAATGCTTCAGCAAGTTTTCTTGTTCCAATTCTCATAGCTGTCGTTTCATCACCTCTTCCAAAATTGTATAGTGTATTGAAAATTTCTAGCCCTGGTCCCGAATTAACTTCCAAGAAATAAAAATTTCCCTTTCTATCCTGTAACCAATCTTGACCTGTATATAACAATCCATGTTGAGCAAAAGTTTTAGCAACTTTTTTTGCCATCGCTTCCAACCTTACAGGAAGTTGTGGAACATTTGGATTAATTCCATGCTCAGCTAGAATCTCTTTTTCATAATCACTTGCTACTTTTGATTCACTTGCTGGAGTCAATGCAATCTGAGTGCCACCATTACTATGATTAGAAAAGATATCTAATAATCCCAGATATAATGGTGATAAAACATGACCATAAACGGGTGTCCCCCATAGAGTTGGTAGTAATTCACTCTGAGGAATTAATGTCTTTCTTCTTTGAAAATCTTCTGTTAAAGTATCTTCATAAGAATACTGTGAGGGGTAAGCTCTTCTAATCGGTTGAGATTTTCTATTTTCTGATACTCCAAGAACAGCACCTACAATTGTTC
>JAHFRS010000150.1 GCA_023266155.1 archaeon | reverse complement strand
TCCAGCCGCCGTCGCCCCTTTTCCACTGGTAAACCTCGCTTTCGGCGCTACTTTAGCAATACATTTTAACAGCTGTGATTTTGCTGAGCCAGGATCGCCGATTAACAGCAGGTGCATATCTCCTCTCGTGGTCATGCCGTCAGGCCGAATTTTGCGGCAGCCGCCGGCTAATTGCAACACCAAGGCTTCTTTGATTTTATCATGGCCGTAAATGGACGGTGCTAAGCTATTGGCTAAAATAATAGAAACGTCTGGTTGCCTCGCAATTTCTTTGATTTTTTCCATTTCTTCATCGGTGATCTGCCTATCCACATCTTCATCTTGTGTTGGTTCACTGTAATTAGCTTCAATCACGAGATCATACTTGGTGGCTTGCCCGCCGCGCTGTAAGATCACGGGAACTTCAATCACCCAGCCGCTGATCCTCACGCGGGAACCGGGACTGCTTTTACGTTCTGAAATCGGTGAAACTAAATCGTCCTTCAGAAAGACATTGATGCGTTTAGCCTGAGCGCCATCTAATTCATCGGGCGCTTCTTCTAAAACCAAGCCCTGCCCATCAACTAATTCTTTTGAAATTTCTTTAAATTTTCCTTTTCGCCCACAGCTGCAGCGGGTGGGTTCTTTATATTTCTTATCCAGCTGCAGGACGTTCAGAATATTGCCGCAGGAAGGACATTCAAACTTAGCAGCGGTGACGTGCGGCCGGACATCTGATTTCTGCCTCACGATTCCTTCCACCAGCACTAATTTGTTTAGATGTTTACTGCGAATTTCATTGACCTGCACTTTCTGTGATTCGGTCAGGTTTTTCAGTCTGATCGCAAATTTGCTTATTTTTTTTGGCAAGTCAAATTCTTTTATCGCCAGTTCTGCCGCTTTTAACAGCTCTACCGGATTTTCTGTCGTTTCTTCTGCCAGTTCGGTATTAAAACTAATCAATTCCCTAAAATCTATCACTAAAAAGGCCTGTCCTTTACGTACGGCTTCTAGCAGCTGAGGGTAATAATTATGTTCAATGAATTCCCGGAACAATCGGATTTGCTCGTCAACTTCCATAGGCTACCCTCTTTCATATCATTTTCCTGCTTACAACTTTCCCCGTAATACTTCAGCAATGTGAAGCACTACCGTCCTCAGGTCGAGCCTTCTCGACTATTACCGCGAAGCAGACAGGGGGACGCCCCATCCGGGGATGTCTGCTCTCGATAAATATAGCGAGAGGTGAGAAGACGGTAGTGCTTCACTTCAGAAAGCTGAAGTATTACCTTTCCCACCCAATATAAAATCAGCAACATTCAGAATATTTAAAGATTTAGGTGGAAAATAGATGATACTCTCTCTCTGCGGGGACATAGCTCCTTCGATTGACGAAGCAGGGATTTCAAAGCTGATCCACAAATACTGCTTTTTTACTTCTTCCCCAGTACTTTCTTCAGATTCTCAATCAGTTTATCGGTCGCTTCCTGTACTTGCTGTTCAGTCTTGGTGCCGGTACACACAATCTTACCGTTGCTGAACAAGAGAAAGGTGGCATTGGTGCCTTTAAGCTTGTGTACTAACCCAGGAAACTGTTCCGGCTCATATTCCGTATGCGGCAATTTCACGCCCAGAATGTTCAGGTTAAGATCCATGCCAATACTGCCACTTGCGACAATGTTCTGCACGGTAATGACTGGCTTGATGGTGACATGAATATTTAATTTTTTAAGGCTCCTGATGATGCTTTGAATACTGCGGTCAACGTCGGCCAGAGTTCGAGCGCCAGTACAGACCACCTTCCCACTGGAGAAGATCAACGCCGACGTTTTGGGATCTTTAATTCGTAACACTAGGCCGGGAAATTGCTCCGGGTTATATTCCGTATTGGGCAGCGTGGCCGCCATCTTTTCCAGCGGCACATCTTTTTCTAATGACGTAGAAACGACGATATTGACGATTTTAATCTCTTTTTTATTGTCTTTCCTCGGTTCTTTCTTAATTTCTTTCTTGACTACCATGAGACTTTCCTCCAAGGGTTAAAAACAAGCCTTTTGTTTATAAATCGCCTTGGGCTATTTAAACGTTTCCTTTATAAATCATCGAACCGGCCAGTTATATATAGTGCACATACCCTGTTCGCTCTCCGTCTACCCCTTCATTTCTGGTGGAAATAAGCTCATTTACCCTCATTTTGACTCCATCCGCAGCGTCTTTTCCAAGCGGATACCTTTTTAAAGCCACTCCTGATTAACTCCCCATGAATCCCACTCATCTCCTGTTGCGATACGGCGAATTGTTCCTGAAGGGCCAGAATCGCCCATTTTTTGAACGACAGCTTCAGAACAACATCCGTCATCTCACTGGCCGGAAAGCCCGCCGTATTCAAGGCCGGCTGCTGCTGGACTACTTTCCTGAACATCAGGTTGTTCGACGGGTTTTTGGCCTGGTGTCATACTCTCCGGCTGTGAGGATAGAGAAAGACGTTGAAACGATTAAAGCCGCAGCTCTGGCGATTCTTCCTGCTACCATAAAGACGTTTAAAGTGGAGGTCGTCCGTTCAGATAAATCTTTCCTGATGAAATCTCCCTATCTTAAGGTCGCCATCGGCAGGCATCTTGAAGCTCACAGCAACGCTACGTTTCAGCCCCAGAATCCCCAATGGCTGTTGAACATCGAAATTAATCAGGATGGTGCTTATCTCTTCACGGAAACTGTCTCTTGTTTGGGTGGATTGCCCGTTGGTTCCAGCGGGAAGGTGGCTTTGTTATTGGAAGATGAGGCCAGCGTTTTGGCAGGATTGTTGATGATGAAACGGGGGTGTACAATTCTTCTGACCGGTGAGGGTGACACCACATTATTACAGCACTTTAGTCCGCAGAAAATAGAACTCGTAGGGGAAATTCCCAGAAATGCTGTTGTTGTATCTGGGCAGAATTTTGAAAACAACAACAAAATTCCCGGGATAGTGCTAAGGCCGCTGATTGCGTATAATGAAGAGCAGATTCAAGAAGAGTTGGAAAAGTATAAAACTGTTCCCTAAGTTTTTTAAACTCGACTTTTCCTTGAAGCCAGATGATTACCGTTCGCGATTATCATCGTTCTGATTATGCTCACGTGCGAACAACACTGGAGGAAGTAGAAATGTATGATCCCGTCAGGGATAGTGATGATAATCTCCTCAAGAAAATACAACTTGATCCTGGATCAGTCATTGTTGCCGTT
>JAHFRS010000149.1 GCA_023266155.1 archaeon | reverse complement strand
TTTTCCTTCTTCATATAAAGTTTGCTTTCGTTTGGTGGTACGGTCAATGAATTGGTCAACGAACACAAAATCGCCGGGCTTGATTTCTTCGTTCAATGAGCCGCAGGCCGTCGAGGCAAAAATATGGGTACAGCCCTGCTCTTTCAAAGCCCAGATATTGGCTTGGTTATTGACCTTGCTGGGCATGATGGAATGATTGCGGCCGTGGCGGGCTAACAGAACTACGTCAATGCTTTGGATTTTTCCGATTTTTAATGGTGAGGAGGGCTTTCCGTAGGGTGTGAGAACATCAATATCCTTTGCTTCTTTCAGTATAGCGGGGTTATCGAGTCCCGAGCCGCCGATGAGGCCGATTTTGAGCATGGTTGTATCTCTGAGCTTGCTCTTCTTAAGTTTTGTGGAAAGTGTTTCTGGATACTACAAGAAGTGTTTCGGGAGTGTACTTAAAGACGGGCGAATGGGATCCTAAAAAAATTTCATCTCTTGGTTACCAATCACTTCCTGTGCCATCATATTGTTCCACAGCAGCATCGCGGATGCCAGTGCACCCGGTTCATCTTTTTTACCAAATAACTGAAGAATATTTTTCTTGGACAGATTGTTAAAAATATCGGCAGATTCACGGGCACTTTTACCCCGCAGAAGCGCTAGCGCCAATTCATTTGAAGGCTGTAGGAAGAGTTGAGCAATTTTATCTTTTAATGGTGTTGTTGATCTGCTGGTATCAATCCAAAAGCTAAATGGCTGGTTATAACCAATAAAACATCCCCCTTCCTGGGTGCTTGCTCTTCCCAATGATGCCGCGGCACTACAAGCCCGAGCATAGGTTAATTTTCCCTGAAGCAGCTGGTGATTCTGACCTTCCCTGATTAAATATTCGGTTTCGGTGCCAATTTTATCCCCGTAAATGGTCTGCTCATCTCCATGGGCATTAAACAGCAGTAATTGGGGTTGCCGTTTTATGATACTGGTTTCAACATTATTTCTTCTTAATCTGGGGCGTTTAAATTGACTGATGGGGATACCATTATCTTCAGCAAACTTGACAAGTTCCTCAGCATAGCAATAAAAGTAAGAAGTAGCATCATCATAATTGGGCAGGGTAATAATTGCTTTCATTCTGCTATGGCCCTGGAGAAGTCACCACTTGCTAACGCTTTCATAAAGTTTAGCTGCATTTTAGCAAACATTACTCCAATGTCATCCCCCTTTTCTACATGTTGTTTTAGTTCTTCTTTGGTATAAGTGCCTTTAGTACCTACTGACAACTTAAAGTTCGGAGGGATAGCTTCCAGCTTCCACAACACTATTTTCTTCAGCTCTTCCGATATTTTTTCAGTCATAGTAAGCCCAACTTTTTTAGTATTTTTAATATTTTCCTTCCCGTTTCTGACCCACTCTTAACTTCTATCGTTGCCGCCACCCAGGTATAAGGATTATCATCCACAACGGCAATTACTTCTTCAGACTTCACTTTTTGAGGAAGATTAGCAAAGGCTTTAAGAAATTTTGTTCTGAGAAATTGATAGTCATCTTTGGCCATATTCCTTACTAAATAAGTGACCTATATAAAGTTTCTTGTGTGCGGAGTGAGGGGATATTTCCTGGAGGCTGGTCTAGCCCTGAGCCGCCAATGAGGCTGATCTTCAATTTTTGTCTCTCTTCCATTCTTTAATAAGTGGTGAGAAGTCCAGTTGATAATCAGGAATGCCCAGTTTTAAACCGTATTTCGTAACATCTCTATATCGTTCTGGTTTAGTGCGTTCAACTTTGAACACTTTGTGGCGAAAAATAATATAATGAAATTTATCGTTTTTGAAATCAGCATACCAGGAATGTTTAGAATCCAATGCTGTACTCAGCTCCTTGGCAACCATCTTAGCTTGATTCTCTGGAATTTCAACCGTGTGTAAAGTCCATCGTTTAACCCAGGGGGTCTGGTGGTTTTTAGTAACTTTTTCAATTTTCGTTTTGACAATTCTTACTTTTTGCAGAATAGTTTTATTTTCCAGGCTTTCCTCAATAATAACACCAATGAAATAATCTACACTTTGTGGCATCCTTATTTTTTGAACCATTTTATGTATCCTGCAGGATTAACCCTATTTTTGCCACAAATTTCGTGGCATTTTCAAAAACTTCCTGCAATCTTCTCTCCGTGTAGGTTGTAATCGCTGAATAGCGCGCAATATGACTTTCAGTTTTGGCATCCTCAAAATAATGAACATATTCATCCTCAAAAATTTTGTGGGACTGGTTAAGAATTTCTAAATCTTCCCTTTCCAGCTTATCCGGCACTAATAAGTGCCCCAGGGCAATCTGAGCGGCGTCATGGTCTTGGACTTCATAGCCTTTAAACAAAATTGCTGCCTTAGCTGCATACAGCATCGAATAATAGAAACTGGTCATGGCCCAATAATCCCAATACATTCTTGGTGGCTGGTCTTTAGTTGGTTTTAAGTCTTTAATATGCTTGGCAATCAGCAGGCTATTCTCAGCTTTAGCCAGAAATAATTTAATCTTGAAGGTCTCCAATGATTTTTTAATCCTGTTTTCTGCCAGAGCAGTCTTGAATAGATTGGCATAAGCTCTTCGGTCAAATTCCATGTAACACTAACCCCCAAAACGCTTCCGGATTATTAAGTATAATATGATTCTTTAAAGCTTGTTTTCCCACGTTTTCTTCCTGAGCATGGAGCATCTTTTTAAATTCTTTGGCGGTAATGAAGATGGGGCTAATTCTTTTCCTGAACAACAGCTCATATTTAGAAAAAGAGAGAGATTTCTTCCCATCTTTATTAATCACCAATAGATCAATATCACTTTTTTCGGTTTCTTTGCTTTTAGCATAGCTGCCAAAAAGAATAACGGTGTCTTGGGTATCCAATTCACTGGCAATTTTTTTAAGAATAGGCTGCCGGGGAAGAAATTCCTTCCGTTCCTCATCGGAAGAGACTGTAAGATGGGCTTTTACGACGGGGTTTTTGGTCTTCAGGCCCATTGTTTTAGATTTTCCAACTGTTTCAATTTCTAAAACATCGCTCATCTGCTGAACCGCCCGGTAAAAACTAGCGTAAGGAATACCCACTAACTTACTCAGCTCGTGCATCGTAAAGCGCTTTTCCAGCTGCTTTCCCAGATAATTGATGATTTTATGCTTATTATCCATTTTTGGATAACATTAATCATAAATGATATATAAACTTTATGCTTTTGTGCTCCGGATTTATGAACTG
>JAHFRS010000054.1 GCA_023266155.1 archaeon | reverse complement strand
ATGATATCAGAAATGCCTATCGCTGCTTTATTGTAGGAGGCGGAGATCAACAAAGTCCAACCGCAACAGAGATGCGACAGCAGTTGTTAGAGTTAGAATTGAAAAAAGAGCATGGCCCTTCGTTCTTTTTTCTCGAACGAGAGGACATTGAAGGCCACAAAGAAATTGCAGCCAAAGTGATGGAGAAGTATCCGCATGAGGCGTATGATCTAGCACGGTGGGTTAAGGCTGAAGATTTAATACAGCAAGTGCGAGAAAAATTAGTGGCGAAAAATCCCATCAGGGCACTGGTCTATTTTGACCGTAAATTATCTTCAGAACCTGTTGATCATAAAGGTGTTGCGTTAGCCGTTGACGCGCTGGCAGTACAGTATCAACTTCCTCGGGAGAAAGTATGGCAGTATCTGAATCAGGATCACTAAACAGACTCAGAAAACGCTTGCAAAGTAATGAGTCCCATGAACTGGAGTATGAAGTGCCCAAAGTATGATGCGCAAAGGAAAAATTCTGAAGGTAAGCCGGCACGGCCATTGGCGGAGCTGATGGAAGAAGCGGTGAGATGAAGACAGAGGAGAGATCATCATCCCTTTTCATGACACGACTGCCGGTGCAGAAATACCTTCTTATCACCCAAGGACATCGTAGACCTAAATTTTTACAGCAAAAACATTAAATAGTACCAGTCCTTTTAACAAAAATGAGGGAAAAAATGGTGCTTATTGAGATACAAAAAGAAGATTACCGAAAAGTATTTGGAATTTTAATACACAATGGTAAGTTTAGGGCGTTTGGAGAAAACACTTTTGATATCGTTGAACATCCAGAGCAGATCCTGGAAAAATTAACCACCCAAAGAATACCCTACAAGCTTCTCTCACCAGCAGTTCCACGAGCACAATGAAATTATACAGGATTTACCTTCCTAAACTTTTTAATGATAAAAAGCCCGTCCCTGAAGAAATTCTGTTTACCATTCTCAAAACAATCCGGGAGAAATTTGGCGGCTATTCTCTCGATCCCTCCGGCCGGCTCCCCGTGATTCAAGGAGCATGGACTTCTTCGGAACAGAAAGTGTATGTGGATGAAATGAGCGTTATCGAACTGTTTGTCGAAGACACTTTTGATACTCAGAAATGGTTTAAGACGCAGAAGGAGATCTGGAGAGAGCTGCTCCAGCAAGAGGAATTATTCATCATCGTACAGGATGCGGAAATCATTTATCACTGAAAGTGCTGTTCTATTTATTTTCCCAGCATAACCTTTATAATTCACACCACTGTTGAATAAAGTCATGCGCCCTGTTTACTGGTTAATCCTCATGCTCTTTTTTTCTTTTTCAGCTTTCGCCGTCCACAACCAGCCCTACCACCTGAAACTGTTGGCCGTGCAGGAAAATGGGGAGGGGTATGAAGGCAGTGAAGCTGACTTATTTCTGGAATTAAAACAGGGCTCAGGGCGAGTGTTTCTTGACACTTATCCTATTACTAAAATGGATACCCAAGCCAGCACCCGTTTTGCCAAAGAAATTGCCTGTAGCCATTTCAAATTAAATTGTCAGAAGTATGACTTCATTTATACCATTAAAGCTAGTTCCAATATCATTGGCGGTCCCAGCGCCGGGGCCGCCGTCGCCGCGTTAACGACGATAGCGATGCTGGACCTTCCCCAGAATGAAAAAGTAGCGATTACGGGAACGATTAATTCTGGCGCCATTATTGGTCCCGTTGGCGGAGTTAAACAGAAACTGGAAGCGGCCTCGCGCAACGGAATTTCCACCGTGCTGATCCCCAAGGGTTCAGGCCAGCAGAGAGTGGATGAGGAAGAAAGAGAAAATGAAATAGAGAATGAAAGAGAGCAAGAAAGAAAGAATGATACGGATGTTCAAAACAATTCTCAACCACTTCAGACAAACGCTCCCAATTCCACAGATCTCATCAACTTTAGCCAACAGACCCTTAACCTCAAAATCATCGAAGTTATGGATCTGGATGAAGTTATTTTCCAGATGACTGGTGTGCGATTACATCAGCAACAACAGACGATTGTCATTGATCCGGCATATCAGCAAACCATGCAGGGATTGCAGCAACTGATTTGTTCCCGCAGCGAGAAGATTGAACAAGAATTAGCCGAGAAAGGTGTCCAGCTGGACAGCAATGTCACTGAATCTATCAAAGCGAGGAAAGGCCGAGCCCTCAATGCCAGCACCGTACAGGATTATTATTCTGCCGCCAGTTTTTGCTTTGGCAATAATATTGAATTAAAAAGCGCGTATTATCAAGAAGAAGTGCTCAGTAACGACGCCGCTCGGCAATTATTTGCCATCCTACAGCAGAAAGTGCTGGCACTGGAACAAAAATTGGCAGAGGAAAAGATCGAAACCATCGGCGATTTACAGGCGATGATGATCGTCAAAGAGCGCTTGAAAGAAGTTCATGAGGCATTGAAAGATTTTAAAGATCATGCCGCTGCTTTAGCGCCGGAACAAACGGCTGCCCTGTTAGCCTATGCCGAAGAGCGTTATTTTTCGGCCGTCTCCTGGACGCAGTTTTTGAGCATGGACGGCAAAAAGTATGTGTTAGATAGAGAACATCTTAAACAGTCCTGCCAGCGGAAGATTGCTGAAAGCGAAGAACGCATCCAGTACGTGGGCTTGTTTGTGGGGCAAGATCAGGTGGTAGCGATGGAAAAAAAAGTGGGAGAAGCCCAGAAGGCGTTGGATGCCCAGGAGTATGAAGTATGTTTAAGTACTGCGTCTCAGACCAAGGCGGAAGCTAACACCATCCTGAGCGTCTTGGGATTACGGGAAGAGGTCGTCAATGATTTCATTGACAGTAAACGTAAAGCGGTGGAGAGAGTTATCGTGGAGAATACGGCCGATGGCATTTTTCCTATCATGGGTTATTCTTATTATCAGTACGCCAAGGCGCTGAAAGATCAGGATAAATTGACGGCGTTATTATATCTGGAATATGCGTTAGAGATGAGCGATCTACAAATTTATTTCCTGGAAGAGCCGCAGTTTATGGAGAAAGTGCAGGCTGGGTTTGGGTTGAGGAGAGAATGGGTTCTGGTAGGGGAAGGGATACTTATCGGGATTATTATGACGGTGCTGGTGATCGTGGGAAGGAAGATAGTGAAGGGGAGAATTCTCAGGCAGAAAGAAGAGCAGAAAAGACTGCTGAAACCAGTTAAAACTATAATAGTAGGAAAAGCGGTCAAAGAAAAGAAAAAGTAATTCTGATAAGTTAAAAACCTGACCGCCGCCAAAAACTTCCCAGGTAGGTATAAAGTGCCGTGGGCTTCCACTCCCATGATTGAGGCATAAGATTTAGCCGTATCATCACGCAGACCCAAAAGATTTATATATATTCCCCATATATTTAACCATAATATCACATATATGCCTCCCATGACACAAGCAATGATTGAAATTCCAGCGGAAGCGAACCAAATTTTAAACATCGTTAAAGCTCGATACAATCTCAAGACAAAAAGTGAAGCAATTACTAAAGTAGTTCTGGAGTCCGGGTTTAACCTGTTAGAGCCAGAATTAAGGCCAGAATATGTTGAAAAGTTGCAAAGATTAGAAAAAGAGAAGGGGATTCATTTTAGAACCATGGCAGAATTGCGTCAGATAATTGAGGGTTAATGATGTATAATTATGAAATTATCCCATCATTGCAAAGGGTTCTTAATAAACTTTCCAAAAAAGACAAGTCAACCTATGAACAGGTTATGGGAAAAATTGAAGAAATAATAAATTCAACGGATGTAGAACATTATAAGAACTTAAAGTACACATTAAAAGACCGGAAGCGAGTTCATGTTGGCAACTTTGTTCTGGTATTTAAGTTTGTTCAGGAACAGAACAAAATTATCTTCCTCGATTTTGATCATCACGATAATATTTACAAAAACTAAATTCTTCCTGCTGTGTTGCATAAATAAAATCCTATCCCCACCCCTAAGAACTCTTCCTCCATGGCCGCTCTTTCTGGCGCTCTTTTATCGTTGACTATGACGCTGATTTAAACAACCTCACCGCCGAAAAAGTCCAAGAATTCAATAACGCCTTACACGCCCTAAAAGGCGACAAAATGCTCCTGACAGAAATATATGAAATACTGAAAGAGTAGAAAGATAAAGAATATTGATGGTCGGAATAAAGAAGTATAAACCCCTGCAGACCACCGAAGCAGCCTGCTGGGGAAAAAGAGGTGATAGATGTTTACTACTCTAAAAGAGACACTGGTATATAAAGCTTGTGGTACATTAGTATTTTAAAGTAGTAAATTGAATGAGAAAGAGGGTTTTTTTACCGCTATTAATGCTTCAGGGGGCTGCTTCTATATATAGTATGGGGAACAGGGTTCTGGAACATGAAATGTGTAGGTTCACTGGATTTTGCACACATTATGGAGAATACCTTAAAAAAGATAAGTATTTATAGGCAAATACTTTTTATTCTTTTATGCCGGTAAAAAGAGGAATGATCTTGCTATTAACAGTACTGCTGGTGGGTATCAGCGTTCTCAATTTTATCTTCATCGCCACCATTACAGGCAAAGCGACAGAAGGAATCGTGAGTATGTGTATTACCAGTCAGGAACCAACTATTTCTGTCATTCCCGACCAGGAGGCTACCGTCAGTACAGCTTTCACCTATCAGGTCGGCACTACATTTTATGGAGACAACAGCAGCACCACATTCTTTGATAATACCAGCCTGTTTAACATCAATGGCAGTGGTTATATCGGCTTTACACCCTCATCAGGAAATACAGGAAAACATCATCTTAAAATTACTGCCGAAGACCTTTCCGGCTGCCTGGCTTTAAACACCACCGCTACGTTTATTTTAAATATATCAGCAGCAGCGGAAAGTACTCCCACTCCAACACCAGGAACTCCTGCTACTGGTAATGGGGCCGGTGGAGGAGGCGGAGGCGGCGGGGGAGGAGGTGGTGGTGGAGGCAGTGCCGCCGGTCAAAAAGCAGAAACCGTTCCCTCAATGAAGTTGAGTGAAGAAACGGTGAAAGTAAGTCTGCGACAATCACAATTCCTGCAGAAAACGATTGGTATCACCAATGATGGAGCAACAGAATTAAATGTTGAATTGGTAAATCCTTTACCGACACTCTTGTCTCTTTATCCGGCAACGTTCAGACTCTCGCCTCAACAGTCACAGCAGGTGATTTTAGTCTTTAATCCTGACTTAAATGCTGAACCGGGAGTGTATTCCGGCCTCGTGACGTTAAAAGGATTGACCGAAAGAGGATATTTCAGGAAAGTGCTTTCTATCGTCATGGAAGTGGAATCGGATAAAGTCCTGTTTGACGGCAGTATTGATCTGGCGTCTAAATCTTTACAGCAGGGGGATGAATTGAAAGCCAGCATTTCCATCTTTAACCTACGCCGCAGCGGCCCCACGGACGTGACGTTAGTCTATGCCATCACCAACTTTGAAAATCAGGTTGTGTCAGAGCAGAAAGAAACTGTTGCTGTCGACGAACAGGCCTCGTTCTCCAAGACCATTCCCATGCCTAAAGGCCTCCCGCCGGGACAGTACATTCTTTCCATCAAGATGTTGTATGGTGACAGTTTCGCGACGGCCACAGAATTATTTACAGTGGAAACTCCCACACCGCCGCTACAGCAGTTAGCCGCTTCATTTGGGAAAAGTAAGTTCGTACTCTTTTCTGTGCCCACGATGATGATTCTCTTAATAGTAATCATCATTGTACTTTATGGCATCTATCGTAAAATTAAAAAGCCACTTATCCACTTTATGGTCAGAAGCCCAGCAAAAATACAGGCTAATCTGCGTACGACAGCGAGAGCTGCGGCCATTCGGGAAAGAATCCAGCAAAAGCTGCGGGTATTACGGGAAAGTTATCAAAAAGGCTATATCCGAGAACAGACCTACCGGCAGACGCGGGATAAATTGCATCAATTGCTTAACCGGATTAAATAAAGGTAAATAAGAGGTAAGTAAGAGGAAATATCGGGAGACAAGGCAGAAATTTAGCTCGACAAAAGATTTATAAAGAGCAACAATTTAATCCATCCCGGATAGAAATTATTTTGAACTAAAAAAAGGAGAATGATAGCGCGATGAAACAACTCCTCAAAGAACGTACGTTACTGCGGGCGGCAGTGCGGGACTTGAATACCGAGTTAAGGGCGCTGCAGGCTTCCCAGCGCGACATAGAGCGGAAATTAAATAAAGATTCTTCCCAGCTGGACAAAGTTAAAGATCAGGAGATTAAATGGCGAAACTTGATTTCTCAGTCAATGAAAACAGAAACAGATTTGCTCAAGAAGAAGAATAAGGCTAAAGATAAGTTAGCTGAGCTCAACAAGAAGATTGACCGCGTGAAAACTGTTGAGCGGGAACTGGAAGAGATGTAGCGAATATTCATTATTCATCACAAATGATTTTAAGGGTTCTTCTCAAATTTTAAGTAAAGAAAAATTAAATCTGTAATTGAGCGGTTCTATTTTAATTATTTCTCTTGAAAGCAAAAGACAGCTTTTCCAGTATAATCCCCTCCTGTTGCCGATGAAGGAACGTGCGCAAAAAATTGTACTTTGGTGGACTGATTGGCGACGAGGTCAAACTCCGAAGGTTCTATCTGTGTCCAAAGAGCTAACTGTCCGGTCATGGCAATGGAAACGTGAGCATTCCTGCTGTATTGAACATTCACGTTCCGTTGTGGTATGAGACCCGGTGAAACGGCGCCAAACTTAAGGCTATCTTGATCAGTATTAAATCCAATGATTCCCCTGCCCCCAGACAGCGGAACATGAACGGTAAGAGACGCGTCAATGGTATTAACAGTTGTGCATCGTGGTTTTTCAATCCTCACGAGAGTGGCAACCAATAAATATCCCATCACTACAATAATCACGAAGGCAATAACCGCGACGGCATACTTGACATACGGAACACCATTAAAAGTACTATGATTTCCAGAGTCATTAACTTGGTTCATGCTCTTATTCTTACTCTTATTCTTACTTTTTTTCATTCAGAAATCTCCTCCCTGCTGCTGGTTCCGGGTGCGATACTGCCAGATACTGATGAGAATGACGATTAAAATGAGCATAACGATTCCCCCGGCGAAGAGCGGTGAGGAAATTATCATCAGAACAGAAGACGACGACTCTGGTATTTTTTTCTCGTCAGTTGATGATGAAGGAGTTTGGATTAATGTTGATGGCTGCACCGTCAAGGTGATGGGAAGCTCTTTAGAAGCTCCTTCAAAGAAAATGTTGAGGATGCCTGTATAGGTCCCCGGTTCAAGATCAACTTTCATGATTGCTTTTAATTCTCCTTCCTGCCACGGCTCTAAATTCATGCCCGGCGTCTGCAACAGTTCTTTATCCCCTATCAACAACTGAGCATAAACATTTTTCAGAGGGTAAGCC
>JAHFRS010000148.1:1247-3273 GCA_023266155.1 archaeon | reverse complement strand
GTCATCAAAGGAGGAGTATCCGGAATGACGCGATCAAGTCTCGACGCCACCGCAGCTTACTTCGAAGCGGACTCAGGACAGTATCACTCACAAAAAAAGACAGTGCTTTTTCACCAGCATTTTTATAAAGAAAATCACTTTCTTTTTAGTTTGTGCCAGCATCGCTTAATCCGGTATAGCGGCAGTAAAATCACGCCGAATCTCGAACCGTCAAAGAGTGAACTGCTCCCTCTGGGATTCTCGGTTCAAATCCGGGTGCTGGCGCTTTTTTCTATTGAATATCCAGATGAAGTAATTTTTCGACCAGAAAATCTCTTGGCGCACTTTTCTCTCGTAATTTATTCCATTCCTGAGCAGCCAGCTGAAGATAGCCAGCATTATATCCCACAAACGTGGCGAGAGTCATCACATCATACAAATCTGCTTTCAGCCGGGCGGTTTCCACTTGCTTGGGATCTTTGGTTTTCTGCGCTACTGCTCTTTCTCCTACCACGTGATTAAGGATACCATTAAAATTAGGTTGCGGCTGATAAATGATCGTCAGTTCCGGATACAATTCCGGAAGCCGTTCCAACGTTCCCACGCCCCGCACCAACTTAGGGACGGCAATGTCTTCCGGCGCAGCTACTAGATAACTGGAACTTGTTCCGGCAATGGCTTTTCGTCGTCCCTGCTGAAGTTCCCGTTCCAGCCGCGACTGCAATTTTTTAAATTTCTCGTTATTCCGGCGGGAGAACTCGATAGAAAGACTATCTTCCCTTTCAGCATCGCAGACATTCAGCTGGAAGCGGTTGTCTCTTTTTTTCATTTCCACCTGATAGCCGGCATCGGCAAGAGTTTCACAAACTGGCTTGACAAAACGTTTAAATTCTTCATAATTCAGCGGCCGCACGACCGACAAATCGATATCAGAAGTTGGCCGGCGGTTTTCCGGGGGGAGATAAGTCTGGACTGCTGTTCCACCGACCACTAAATAAAGCCCTCTACTCTGATCTTGATCGTCGAGCGCACGGAGTGCTCGTAAGCCATCAATGACAATAGTGCTGTCAATAGTCTTGGGTACAATATCAGTTTTTGCCATCCTATGGGCTGCAGAAGATACTTTGTTTATAAACTTTTCTGTTGTTGTTACTTAAGAATAAGTACCATTCTTCCCTTTCAGCACAATTCAAACGTCAACCATCTCAATATTAAGATTTTCTGGCAGGCAAAATCTGCGGATTTTGAGCCAGAAAATATTTCACAGAACTTACACATCTACCATCTCAATCTCGATATTCAAATTCTCAGGCAGGCAAAATCTGCGGATTTTGGGCCAGAAAATCTTTCGTACAATTTAGACATCGACCATTTCAATCTCAATATTAAGATTTTCTGGTATCGGCACTCTCATGATTAACCGTAAAGTCCTTTCATCGGCACTCACGTCAATCAAGCGTTTATGAATACGCATCTCATATCGTTCCCAAGAAGCTTTTCCCTCACCTGAAGGCGATTTTCTGGTCGTGACCTTCAGCCGTTTTGTGGGCAGGGGAATCGGCCCTTTCATTTCCACGCCCGTTTTGTCAGCAATCTCTTTAATGCTGGCACAGATCTGATTGATTTTGTCAATTTCGATACTGGCTACTTTAATTCGGGCACGTTGGACCATCTTAATATTGGCATGATAATGTTTTTTCTCGTTACCATGCCCATTTCTCTTCCTTTGTTACAAAAAGTTAAAAAAATAATATTTATGACAGTGGTTTCTTCACCAACTCTATACACATCCCAGCTCCGACCGTGGCACCAGAGTCACGAATGGCAAAGCGGGACATCTGCGGGATGTCAGCACTCTTTTCAATCACGACAGGTTGTACCGGCCGGATCTTGACGATCGCAGCGTCACCATTTCGCAGGATTTCTTTATTCTCAGTGACTTCCTGTCCCGTAGCCGGATTCATTTTCTTGATGATTTCAACGAATTGACAGGCCACTTGAGCAGTGTGGATATGGAACACCGGTGTATAGCCGACAGTAACAACCG
>JAHFRS010000148.1:0-1147 GCA_023266155.1 archaeon | reverse complement strand
TTATTCTCAGTGACTTCCTGTCCCGTAGCCGGATTCATTTTCTTGATGATTTCAACGAATTGACAGGCCACTTGAGCAGTGTGGATATGGAACACCGGTGTATAGCCGACAGTAACAACCGTGGGATGGTTCATAATTACCACTTGCGCGGTGAATTCCGTGACTAACGTTGGAACGTTGGTTTCATGTCCTAAGACATCTCCTCGGGCAATATCATTCTTCGCAATGCCGCGAACGTTAAATCCGACGTTATCTCCCGGTTCAGCCTGAGGCATCTGTTCGTGATGCATCTCAATGCTTTTAACTTCACCATGGACACCTTTCCCTTCCCGGCCAGGCACAAAGACAACTTTGTCACCTACTTTCATAATCCCTGTCTCAACACGACCAACGGGAACAACACCAATCCCAGTAATATTATATACATCCTGAATTGGTAACCGTAATGGTAGATGAGTCGGTTTCTGTGGAGCAGAAAATTTATTGATCGCTTCCAATAAGCAATCGCCGGTCCACCACGGCATCTTCGCTGATTTTTTGGCAATGTTTTCACCGGGGTACGACGCAATGGGGATATAACGTAATGTATCTGCTTTCCAGCCCGCTTGGACGGCATGCTTCTTAACTTCTTCCACGACTTCTTTATACCGTGATTCTTTGTAATCTACACCGGAAATGTCCATCTTATTGACAGCGACCAGCATCTGGCCGACACCAAAAATCTTTGATAATTTTAAATGTTCAATGGTTTGGGCATTAACTCCGTCATTAGCCGCAACCACTAAAACAGCACAATCAGCTTGAGAAGCTCCGGTAATCATGTTCTTAATGAAATCTTTGTGCCCGGGTGCATCAATGATGGTAAAGTAATATTTGTCAGTATCAAAGCGCTTATGCGACAGGTCAATGGTAACTCCCCGTTCCTGTTCTTCTTTCAGCGTATCCATGACGAAAGCAAACTCAAACCCGGATTTTCCTAACTGTGTGGCTTTCTCTTTCAGTTTTCTCATCGCCTGCTCATCAACATTTCCCGTATCAAACAGCAGTCGGCCTACCGTCGTTGATTTACCGTGATCAACGTGTCCAATAAATACCAGGTTAATATGTTCTTTTGCTCGTGCCATAAGTCAATTCCTCCATCTATTCT
>JAHFRS010000147.1 GCA_023266155.1 archaeon | reverse complement strand
TATGGAACCCGTTTTTTTCTTTTTTCCTTAATTGTCGTATCATCCTCATAAATGCCCTCCCGCTCCTATTTCTTTAGACCACCAGATCCAGGTTCCTTTGCCCGAGCCGACCGGCTTGCCTTTGATCAGCCCATCTCCTCTGAGCATATTCAACCGATAAAGAACCTTGACCCTGCTGACATCCTTTAAACCCTGTTCAATTTCTTTGGTTTCCAACGGCTCAGAAGATTCTTCGATCTGGTGAAGAATGTGCTTTGTAATCGTATCACCCCGTTCCAACATGGGAGGAAAGAAAGCAGCCAGGATATTTAAAGCTATCGGTATACCTATGGATAAATGTATCGGTAAATAGAAAGAGAGGCCAAGTCACGATTTTCTGATAATCAATTTTAAGCCAACAGCCATTTCCAAAGTGGTATATAGACAATACTCTTATTTCCTCTCTGTTCCCGCCCTTCATATTCTCCCGTAATGATGAGACCTTCGTTAAGTTTAAATTCTTCTAAAGCTTCCAGCAAACTCTGTACTTCCTGTTCTTTTCTGGTCGTGAGCAGATAACTCACCTGAATTGCGGCGATAATTTTCTGACCCTCTTTAATCACAAAATCACATTCTCCTTTTCCCTTCCAGTAGTATAACTCTTTTCCTCGTTGAAGTAATTCCAGAAAGATGGTATTTTCATAGAGTTGGCCGATATTCTCGCGAAAGCGGAAACTCATGATATTTTTCAGCCCATTATCAATACCATACGCTTTTTTGGGGTTGACTTCCTGTTCTTTCAGGGAATATGAAAACTTATTCATCAGAAAAACAATATAGGCTTCCTGTAAGTAGGACGAAAACCGTTCCACGCTATCTAAGCTCAGACCGAGAAAGTCTTTTATTTTTCGGAAAGAAGCCAGGGAAGAAGCATTGCTCAGATAAAAAGTGGCTAAGCTCTTTAATTTAGCAGTCTTCTTGATGTGATGTCGTTCCGCCACATCTTTAGTAAGAATGTCATCAAAATAGGCTGTGAGAATCTCTTTTTTTTCCTCCTTCAATACCACCAGTGGAAAACCACCATATTCTAAATATTCCCATAATAATTGCCTGATCCGGGGTTTATGAGCTAGAAGATCAAGCTGCGAAGATATCGTCACGTTCTTGAAATTTAAAAACTCGCGAAACCGTAGAGGAAAAACTTTGAGATCAACGTGCCTTCCGGTGAGCACGGTGGCAAATTCTGAACTTAACAAAGTGGCCGAAGATCCGGAAACGAACACCGCGGCCTCGTTTTTTTCATGTATTCCTCGTACAAACTTCTCCCAGCCAGGTATCAGTTGAACCTCATCTAAAAAAATAGCGGGCTTCCCCTTCGGCTGAACAATTTCCCGATAGGCTTCATAGCTCTGTTGCAGGAAATCTAACGACAACTGGCCAATAAACTTTGGTTCTTCAAAATTAATATACAAACAATCCTTTCGGTCCATTCCTTGTCGGATCAAAAAATGGATATACTGTTTGAGCAGTGTCGATTTGCCGGATCTTCTCACTCCTGTCAGTACTACAATTTGACTGGTGCGATGAAGTCGTTCTATGATTGTCCGATATTCTTTTCTCTCGATACCGATGTCTTGGTCCTTGGTCCAGAAATTCCACCCATCGAGTACTTCGATAACCTGTTGCGGTTCCATCTCCAGAGGAAAACAACCACTATTTAAAAGTCTATCGGTCAGAATAGCGATAAAGTGACCGATATAACGTTCAGTTTTGAGAACTTTATCACTATCAAATGTGGGAAGTACATTCTAATGACCATAAAGTTTATAAACAAGTACATTCTGATGTACACAAATTAAAATGGATACGGCCAAATTAGAAGAATTTAATCCCTGGTGGATTAATGGAACCGTTGATTCCGATCTCGCTCTGCCCTTTAAGAGAGCTATTTTTCCGGAAATAGAAAGACACCTTGAGAGCAGATTTGTGGTAGCCTTAACCGGGCTGAGGAGGGTAGGAAAAACGACCATACTCTACCAGGTAATACAACAATTGCTCCAGGAAAAGATTCATCCGACCAAGATTTTATTCTTCTCCTTCGATGAAACCTCAGCCAGGCTCAGTGAAGTTTTGGATAGCTATCGGGAGTTTCATTCCCAAGATTTTAGAGAAGAAAAGTGCTATATCTTCCTGGACGAGATCCAAAAATACCAGAATTGGGAAAATGAATTAAAGAAATATTATGATTTGTATCCTAAATTAAAAGTAGTTATTAGTGGTTCGGCCTCGCTGTCCATCAGGAAAAAAAACAAAGAAACTCTGGCCGGCCGGATTTTTGAGTTTATATTAACGCCGTTTACCTTTAAAGAATTTCTTAAGTTGAATAATCTTACCGAAACAGAGCTTAAATATGAAACGAAAATAAAACCACTCTTCATTACTTTTGCTAAAAAAGGCGGTTTTCCTGAGACCTTTTCTTTTGACCACGATAAGGATTTCAAAGAGTATATTAAAGCCCTGATTGTCGACAAGATAATCTATCAGGATATTCCAAAAATGTTCAAAATTGAAGATCCTGGATTCTTAGGGGTGCTGTTGGAATTGATTGCGACTAATCCGGGAATGTATCTTGATTACCAATCATTAAGCAAACAATTTGAAAAAGATCGGAGAGTAATAAAAGATTATATTTCTTATCTTAAAGAAAGTTTTTTAATTCGCATTTTAGGAAATTACCGAAAAGGCAGCAGCACCACCCTGAGAAAGAGAAAAAGAGCCTATCCTGCGGATAATGCTTTATCTTATGTATACCAGGCAAAAATAGACGACGCTTTTTTTGGCAGAATGGTAGAAACACTAGCGGTAAATAAGCTCAATGCTACTTCCTTCTGGAAAAATGGGAATGAAATTGATATTGTCGATAGTGATATCCCCATCGAGGTTAAATATCAGGAACAAATAAATTCTGAAGATGTTAAGCCCCTGAGGGGATTCATGAAGAGATTTAATCAACCACGAGGACTGCTGATCACAAAAAAAGATGAAAGAGAAATTAATTTTGCCGAGGGGAACATACAATTAATTCCGGCCTGGAAATGGTTTTTGGAATAAACATTTATGTAAGGGTAATTAAGCTGGTTAACCATCCCTCCTCCGGCCCTAGTGATAGGCCAGAATACTTTGCTGGTGAAAGCTTTTTTCCTCTTCCGCAGCAACCTGCAAATACTTTAACTCATCCTTGAGCACTTCATCAAACGACAGGATGTTCCGCTTCACCGGCAGGTCAATAATGGTGT
>JAHFRS010000053.1 GCA_023266155.1 archaeon | reverse complement strand
TGGGCATCTTCAATCATCTCACGGTTTAATGAGACAGCACGAGAAGAAAATTTTCGCATTTCCATCGTATCACCTGCTTCTTCTGCCTCTTTGAGCCGCAAAGATGCTTCTTTCTTGATTTCCGCTCTTTTTTCCCAAGTGCGCTGCTTGATTGCCGGCGGTTTTCCATCAAAGACAAACACCAATTTTGCCCCCTGCTCCATCAGTGAGGTGCTGCGATTAAACAAGCCAATTAAATGAGACGTCACGTGGCCTTTCCGATCCGTAAGTACCGTGCCGTTGGCACTGCGGATAGTGGTAAGGTACTGGTAGAGATTGTTATAGGCGTCGACGGCCAGTACTTTGCCCCGCAAATCCTGCAGAGAAATCTCTTTTTTCACGACCAGATCTTTGAAGTGCAGGCCCATTTTAGGATTAAATGAGGGACATTTTATAAATTCTACTTGACTTATTATTGCCTCCGAAAGAATTAAACCTTGAACCTTACCCCACCTTCCTGACCATGGCATTCTCAAACGCCCCGGAATCATGGTAGTGCTTCACTCCAAGATACGAAAGTATTATTCATCAGCAAAAAGATTATAAAGAAGGCTACTTTCAATAGTAAAATGATGGAAACCGTGACTATTTCAAGAGAAGAGTATGAACACCTAAAGAAAGTAGAAATGGTAGATACAGAACTGATGGAAGATATTGCCCAAGGAATAAAATCAATCCTGGCGGGAAAAATCAAAGAAGTTTAAATCTTACCAAGTAATTGGAGTAATTCTTCTCCATATTCCTGGAAATTATTTCTAATGAATTCAATATCTTCTTGTTGAGCCTTCTTATCAGTTATAGTTATAAGAAATACCACTTTATGCTTATCGTAAACCAAGAAGAGTAATCTCTTCCCATCAAATTTCTTTTCCCTGAAGAACGTATAGCCCAGAGGTCTTCCAGAAAAAGGACTTTCTTTAAGTTCTTGCTCAAATTTTTCCACCCGCATTTGCTCAAAAGAACTTAATTTGCGTAGCTTTTGCTCATACCATTCGTTTCTAAATACACGAAACATCTTACCCCACCTTCCTGACCATGGCATTCTCAAACGCTCCTGAATCCAACATCTCCTGTGCCTTTTTGCTCAATTCCCCGGTATAAAGGAACAACAGTGGCAATTTCTTGATCTGTGCCTGCATATACGCGGCGGAAACGTCTTTCTCATCACATTTACTCTTCTCTTTGGCTTTACAGAAATAGGTCATCTGGCCAACAGCAGAAGGAACTTTCAGCAGCAATTCAAATTCTTTGTTGCGGCGAATGGTTTCTTTTTGTTCAATCGTCAGCGCAAGCCTCTTGCAGAACCGCTCAATGGCAGGAAAAAATTCATCTTCAGGTTCACGAACGCGTTTTACCCGCGGTTTTTGTTTTGTTGTATCAATAGCTTTTGCCAGAGAAGGCAGGAGAACTTTTCGCCGCTCTTCCTCTGCTCCCAGCTGAACTTCTTTTCCCAACTCTTCCCTCACGACTTCGGCCTGGCCACCACCATTATTTCTTAGATCAACTATTCCCGTTTTTAGGTCGGAGGGACTTTCAGAGGAGTTTAAACCACTATTGTAACTCGTATTACCAGACAAGGAAGGCATCACTGCTGGCACAGCAACTTCCACCAGCGGTTCCGACACCGGATTTAACATCTGCGCAATCGTTCGGTTCGTTTCCTCCTCAGATAATAACCGCCATTTCCAGAACACTTCTTTCTTTCCCTCGACCGTCACATGGAGTGGGATAGCAAAATCCTGTAAGGAACGCAACGCCACTTTCCCCAGCAGGTCTACATGAGCTTCTCGCAACACTTTTTGTTCTTTTAAGTGATTCAAGACTCCCACATCTTTGGGATTAAGATTCCCGGCAGCATATTTTTCCAGTTGATGCTCCTGCCCGGGAAGGTAATAGAGCGGCGAACCGCCAACTTTCAAATGGGAGATACGCACTTTTCCCTGTGCCGCTAGATCGGAGAGATGCGCTGAAGCCAGTAAGATCTGAGTATTAAGTTGTTTCGCCACTTTCGTCGGCAGCGTTGGCCCTGACATCCTGAGAAATTGCATGATTTTATCTTGATCGTTCATTTTCCTTCCGCAGACTGGCCAGTTTATATAATTTTTGCCGACACTAACCACTAGCAGTAGTGTGATTGCGGTTCAGGAATATTTTCTGATAGATGAAAGAGGCAGCAAGAAGAAGAAGTGGTCCGGAGATTGGAAGAGAAGGCGAAAATAGAAAATGTCTGAACATCACAAAAATAAAAGCCAGGATCTCCATCACCAACAAAGAATCTGGGGGGAAAAAGATGAATGAAGTGTCAAAACCTGTTAATTCTTCCCGCAAAATTAAAAAAAGGCCCGTTTTCAAAAAAAAATATCAAATGGCGTTTTATCGACGACAAAATAGTAAAAGTTGAAAAAAGAGTTCAACTCAGCCAATTTTTCTGTAAGAATCATGAAAATATTTTCCGACGATAACTTTTCAAAAACAAAAAGTATTTAAATAAGAAAACATTTCCTACAAATAATAAAATTAAAAAAAAATATCAATCATAAAATAACGGAGAAATAAAAACTGGAACTTTCCAGCCCTAACGAACGTGTATCAACCAACTACCCAACCAGAATTCCTCAACAACGCGATTTTTGCCTATCGCCTTGAACTAGGACATAACATCGAATCTATCGAATCCTTTCTACGTACTGCTGATGACCAGTCATGGGATGATCTTATTGATGACCATACCGATGGCCAATTTACAGAAGATGTCACGGAGATGGTCTATGGTACTATCGGTTCTGATTCTACTGAATACCTTTCGGGAGAAGAAGAAACAGGTGAAGGGGGATACTCCCTTGACCCAAAATTGCTTCTGCCAGACCTTTATTCAGCCAGCTTGTTTGATGTTGAAGAAGAGCAACAACCGTATGTAGTGCCACTTCAACTGCTGTACCACCCGACAACGACAGAGTATGATAGAACAACCTATTTTCCGTTAGAAACGGAGTCAGAAGCGGACAAGCTTGATACGGTGGGAAAAGAAGAAGAAGAAGAAGAAGAACAGGAACCAACGTCACCGAGGGAACAACGGCAGGAGTTAGATTTAGAAGAACGGTTGGCGGCATAACGTCTGGTTTCAGGCCCACAAGAGCAACAATTCTCTGAAGATAAAAGTCAAAATTATAAAAATTCCTAACAGAAACAATGAAGCTCTGGAATAATTATCGTGATGTGTTTTCCCGCCTAGTAATAGATACCCCAATTCATCCACAAATAAACCCCAGCCTAAGGCATAAACGGTAATATTGCTTAATACTATACCTATAGGAATTAAAGTTAACCCATACATATAATGATGAACTCTGAACCCGTCGATGGTCGGAGCTGGCGTTGGCTTGAAATACAGAAAAACTCTGGTAACGATGATGGTAAGAAAGAATACGATAAAAAAGTAAGATTCACAAGCCATCTTCTATGACCAAAAATCTCTCTATGGCCTCATCCATTTGACTTCATAATAAGTCACGTCCCCTTCCGCATCAACAATTCCTAGCAATAACCGTTTCTTGGTGGAATGAGCCACCCGATTTTTGGCGCTGAATTCATGCCAAGTCAACGTAGTCCCTTCATGAACGGGATAGACAATCCAGCGGGCGTGATCTTCACCCGGCTTGACCCCGCGGTCATAGACGCGGAAATCCGCTCCAAATTTTAAGGCGGTCTTGATGATGTAGCCGCGGTTACGCATATCTTTAAACACACAGTAGCGAATCCAGAAATTAGGCTCTACTTTCCGTGCTTTCTTCAAAAAAGTCTCAAAGGTGATAACTTTCCCGGTATCAGTGCTGACGTCTAATTTCCCCTTCTCCAACAGGTAGAGGCCTTCCAGTAATGAGAGATCTACTTTGCCATTTTCTGCCAGATTGCCAAAACGAGACTGATTATAGAACTCTCTGGCTTCATCAGACGATTCCGTCATGACCCGTTCACCCTGTAAGACTGCGGGAACGAGCACTTTTTTCTTTTTCAAATCCTCGGCAGACATTTCCGCCTCAGCGGCAGCTGCTGGCTCGATTTTCTTGACCATCATGGAAGGAAGAAGGAAGGTTGCTTTTAAAGGTTTTGTAGGGTTTCCACAGATTTAAAACTGATTTTTCATTATTTTGACTTTGTTCCTATTAATCTCCTTATTGAAAATCTCCAGAGAAAATCCTTTTTCAGCTCTACTTGAGCAAAGGGATTTTCAGCCATGGTATTTTAAAAAGTACGTTAAAGCGGCAGCACCGGACGGCACCATTGTTGCAGCATTCTCCTGTAAGAATGTTGGCAGTTCCTTCTTTCCCAGAAAAGAGAGTTTGCGATGCTCAAACTTTCCCGGAGCATGTTCTTTCCAACGCTGTTCCAGTTCTTTCTGCTGCACCAGCACGGGAAGACCACAAATCACTTCCGGAATCCTGGAATTGACATGACGACAGATGCCATAAAATTGCGGCAAACCCATCTCCTCATCAGTTAAGCCAATCTCTTCCCGAAATTCCAGCCGTAAATGATGTCCTAAATCTAATTTCTGACGATCTTTATCGGCGCTTATCACACCGCCAAAGATATGATACATATTCGGGTAAATCATGACTTTAGAACTGCGCATACCGACCGGAACATATAGGTCTTTAGAATCCTCTGCGCCCGAATTTAAACCATACATTACGGCACAGATAGCCAGCGGATTGGCAAAATAACGATCGGCATCAGCATAATCTTCCAATCCGGCATTTGTCAGCTGCTGCCAAAAATCTGGATTGACTCGAGCCTGTTCATTGGTGCCGATAAAATCCATGTAGTTGGTGCTGCTCAACGCAAGATAGAGTTTCTTTCCTTCGAGCACTGCTCTTGATAACCGTAATTTTTGATTGACTCCGCCAATTTGTTGAGTCATGCGAGTAATTTTAGCCTCATCTTTCTTCGTCAAAGCATCCGCTAATTCCGTCGCCCGCTCTAACATCTGCTGCACTTGAGCTTTATTCCAGTACTCTAACACCTGATCATACAACGCTGGCCGATATTTCCCTAACGTCAGCGGCTCGCCTTCGTTGAGAATCACCTCTAAATCATGAACGGCAAGGGGTGTATCAGCTTCAACAATAGTTTCCCACGTATTGTTTAACGGCATCCCACTCCCAGAACGACCTCTATTTAAAAGAATTGTGGCTCACTGTTTTAAAGTTACTATCTCATCATTCTGCCACTATGTTATCCTCCACCACAATCCATATAAAATTATCTCCTTCCTGATCACCACATGAAATACGCCCATCTCGCCGATCTCCATCTCGGTTCCTGGCGTGATCCGCAGATGAGGGATTTATCCACCAAAGCTTTTCTCAGCGCCATGGACAGCTGTATCCAGCAACAGGTTGATTTCATCCTTTTTGCTGGGGACTTATTCAATACCTCTCTGCCATCCTTTGACACCCTTAAAATGGTCACCAAGAAACTGCGGGAATTAAAAGACCGAAAGATTCCGCTGTATGTCATTGCCGGCTCACACGACTTCTCTCCGAGCGGCAAGACGATGATTGACGTCTTGGAACAGGCGCGTTTGCTGAAAAATGTCTGTCGAGGCACTGTTGACCCACAAACCAAACAGCTTCGTCTTTCGTTCACCATTGATCCTAAAACCGGAGCAAAGATGACAGGGATGTTAGGAAAGAAAGGCCAGCTGGACCGATCTTATTACGAGAATCTTCATCTAGAAAATTTGGAAAAAGAGCTAGGCTATAAGATTTTTATGTTCCACACGTCCGTGACGGAACTCAAGCCAAAGCATTTAGATAATATCGAATCACAGCCCGTCTCTTTTCTGCCGAAGGGATTTCAGTATTATGCGGGCGGACATCTGCATCATCCTACGACGATAGAAATTCCAGAATACGGAACTTTAACGTATCCCGGCGCGTTATTCCCCAACAATTTTGCCGAGATTGAAAAGTACAGCCATGGCGGGTATAATTTAGTGACGGTTCACAGCGAAAAGCGAGAAGATGCTTCCTCGCTCATCAACCAACAACAAACAGTACAATGGTTTCCCGTCATCGTAGCACCGCACCATAAATTAATTTTAGACTGCTCGCATAAATCGCCCGATATCGTCACTTTTGAAATCCTCGATTTCTTTAAAGATAAAGAGCTGGCCAACAGCATCATCACTCTCCGTCTTACCGGCACGCTGGCTGGCGGCAAACCAACGGACATCAATTTCCGGGAAATTCTCAGCCAGCTGCAGGGCCGAGGGGCTTATTTTATCATGAAAAATACGGCCCAACTCAACGCTTCAGAGTTTGCAGAGATCAAGATCGCTCCGGGAGAAGAAAATCTTGAAGATGAGCTTATCCGAGAACATCTGCAGCAGAATAAACTGTTTGATGCGGAGACAGAATTTCACGTGACGAAACAGTTGTTGCTGGCCATGAATACGAGTAAGAAAGAAGGGGAAACGGTGACGGATTTCCAAGCGAGGGTAGAGAGTGAAGTGAATAAACTGTTAAATCTTCAAATGACGTAATACGTCAGCATTATGAAGCATGACCATCATCAGCTCGAGCCTCTTTGAGAAAAGAGAAATAAACAGTCCGGGCTCGAAATAATTATATAGTGTAACGGGGATTATTCTGCCTATGGAGCCCCTTTCATTGGTTGGCATTGCCATCATGTTTTTAGTAGCTTTTTTCCTGGTAAAAACGATTGTGGAATCTATTAAAATCATTTTTTTCTTCTTATTGGCGCTGCTGCTGGCAGTGATCTTTTTCCAGATTTCTTATGCGGACGTCTTGGTCTGGGTGGGAAAAGCTCTATTGTGGGTGATTTGAAGATTAGTTGCCCATTACTGAAGACCAGAGAGACAATGTTGTTCTTCACAGCGATAAACCTTATAAAATACGCCCCTTCCTAACTCTTTGATGACTTCCTTCATCTGGACAGAAAAGTATCGCCCCTCCACCTTTGACGAGATCAAAGGGCAAAAAGAGATTGTAGAGAAAATACGAGCTTTTGTGAAAACCGGCAGTATGCCTCATCTTCTTTTCAGCGGGCCAGCCGGCGTGGGAAAAACAACTTTATCATTAGTGATTGCCAAAGAATTGTTTGGCGAAAACTGGCGGCAAAACGTTCTTGAGCTCAACGCGAGTGATGAAAGGGGCATTGATATTGTGCGGGTCAAAGTCAAAGATTTCGCCCGCACCAAAGCGATGGGAGATGTACCATTTAAGATTATTTACCTCGATGAATCCGATGCCTTGACCAAAGAAGCCCAGCAGGCGCTCAGGAGAACGATGGAGAATTACACGAAAACCTGCCGATTTATTTTAAGCTGCAACCATTCATCAAAGATTCTTGATCCCATCCAAAGCCGCTGTGCTATTTTCCGTTTCAAGCCGCTTTCAGCGGAAGAGATTTATCAGGTCATTG
>JAHFRS010000052.1:2369-7524 GCA_023266155.1 archaeon | reverse complement strand
AAAACCTTTTAAAACCACGCAGAATTGACGTTTTCCATGGGGAAGAAAATCATTTTGGGATTGATCGAAAATGTTACTTTGATTGGCCCACAACAGCAACAGACAATTCTCGCTCGTATTGATACGGGTGCAACCAGTTCATCCCTTGATATAAATCTTGCAGCTAAACTTGATTTGAGCCAGAGCCATAAATCTAAACTCATCAAATCTGCGTCAGGCGTCCGGCATCGTCCGATCGTGACGGCTAAAATCAGGATGGAGGGATTAACCATCACGGAAGAATTTTCGTTGGTTGATCGCAGCCATATGTCATATCCGGTCTTGATTGGACAAAACATTCTCAAAAAAGGCAACTTTCTCATTGATCCTCAGAAAGAATGGGGAAAGCACCAGAACAGATCACCGAAGGAATGGCCATGAAAGCAGGACTTATCAGTTTAGGCAGTACCAGTTCAGTCATGACCTTTGAGGCGATGAAAAACCATTTTGACAACGTTGATTTTATTGATCTCAAAAATATTGAAGTTCATCTTGGCAAAGAAGCCGGTATTTTGTATCTGGGGAAAAAAATAGAACAGTATGACTGTCTGTACCTGAAAGGTTCATTTCGCTATGCCCCGCTGCTTCGTTCCATTGCCGCTTTGTCGGAAGGGAACATCCCGTATATGCCGCTATCCGCAAATTCATTCACCATTATCCATAACAAACTTCTGACTCATCTGATGCTGCAGCAGCACAATATCCCCATGCCTAAAACCTACCTTTCCCCAACGGTTGATGCGGCCCGAGAATTGCTCAAAAAAGTGACGTATCCCGTGGTCATGAAATTTCCTGAAGGCACACAGGGCAAAGGCGTGATGTTTGCTGATTCTTATAGTTCCGCCTCCTCACTGCTGGATGCTTTGGGGGCATTAAAACAACCATTTATCATTCAAGAATATATCGAAACTGGCAGCACCGATATCCGCGCATTAGTCGTAGGAGATAAAGTCGTTGCGGCGATGAAACGCCGGGCGCAACAAGAAGAAAAACGTGCTAATATTCATGCCGGCGGTACTGGGGAGGCGGTGCAATTAAGCCGCGGGGCTATTAACGTAGCCTTGGATACCGCCAAAGCGTTACAGGCGGACATTTGCGGTGTAGATATCCTGGAGGGACCTTCTGGTCCATTGGTTATCGAAGCCAACATTTCTCCCGGGTTGCAGGGGCTGAGCCAAGTTTCTCCACTGAATCTTGCGAATGAGATTGCCCATTTCCTGCGACAGCAGACGGAGAAAGCACTCACACAAAGAAAAACAACTCAAGCCACAGAAGTATTAAAAGCTCTTGAGCTAGGAGCGGAACAACAAATGGAGATGAACCGCCAGATCGTGACACATTTACAATTTCGCGGCGAACGGATTCTCTTGCCGGAATTTGTCACCAAGATGGCTGATTTTACGGAACGGAAAGAGTATGCCATCAAGGTGCGAAAAGGAAAAGTTGAGATTGAACATATTTAGCGTTGTTATTTTCACAAAGAACTGTTTTTGGATTCTGGGGGTAACGTGCAGAAAGGAGTAACCTTTATAATTCTCATCCCTATCCGCTGAAGATGCGCACAATTACGCTCCTCACACTGCTCATTATTCTCGCACTCACCGCCACTGCCCAGAATAATCTCTATCTGCAGGATTCGCTGGAAGTTCAGTTGGACATCACGGGCGGATTTACGTTGGAAGCGCAAGGCAACAATCCTACTGTTCAAGACGTAACCACCCAATTATTACTGTACCCACAGAAAGATTTCCGCCAGAACATCGTTAGTCTTGATACCAGCGGAACTTCTCAGGACACTAAAATTCTATTTCGGTGGGATGACCAGCAATTGGGAACAAAAAAATTTGGCTACAGCGCCAGAATTAAAACCAAGGATCAACGGCTGAAAGTTAAAAGCAAAATGCCTTTTCCTTTACCTGCAGAGTCGATTCAGGGATTGGAACAATATCTTCAACCTACGGAAACGATTGATTCCACTGACCCTACCGTTGTCGCGAAAGCTACCGAGCTGGTCGAAGGGGAAGATGATATGTATAAAGCCGTCTTCAAACTTGCCAATTGGGTGGATGAAAATGTAAAATATGATTTGACCACGTTAACCGCGGAAACATCACAGAAAGCCAGCTGGGTGCTGGAGAATAAAGAAGGTGTCTGTGATGAAATGACCTCGTTATTCGTCGCCATGGCCAGAGCTGTCGGTATTCCGGCACGATTTGTTTCAGGCGTCAGCTACACCACTTCAGATTTATTTGATGCCCCCTGGCAGCCGCATGGCTGGGCGGAAGTCTATTTTCCAGATATCGGCTGGGTCAGTTTTGACATTGCTTTTGGCGAATATGGCTATGTCGACGTCACCCACATCAAGCTGAGAGATGGCTTTGACCCACAAGAGCCTGCTACTAAATATGAATGGCTGGCCCATGATGTCAATCTGGACGCGCAGCCGTTGAAAGTAAGCGCCAGCATAATCAAAAAGGGAAATCATCTTCCTGACGACATAGAATTGGAACAGGAAATTCTCGCGACGGAAACTGGTTTTGGCAGTTATAATTTAGTGAAAGGCATTGTCAAAAATAACGCTGATTATTATGCCTCATCCACCTTACAGCTGTCGATTCCCCCGGAACTAGATATTATCGGCAAAAACAAGCGCACCATCCTGCTACTACCGAAAGAAACCAGGGAAACGTTCTGGATCATCAGAGTTCCCGCAACGTTAGATAAGAATTATCTTTACACTTTTCCCACCAATATTTACACGGAAAAAAATGTTTCCGTACAGGACCTGTTTGTGGTGCAAAACGGGAACCAATTTTATTCCCAGCAAGACATCCAGCAGCTGGTCGTGAAAGATGAAGAAAAAAGTTATTCCCGCAAGATTGCCTTTGATTGTGATTACCCCCACGAGCTTAAATGGGGGCAGAGCGCTGATGTTGTGTGCCGTATCAAGAATACGGGAAATGCTAATTTGCGCGGCGTGAATTTCTGCCTGGAAGGCGTTTGTGATGTGATTAATTTGGCGATCAATCAGGAGTGGAGTGCTTCTGTAAAGATTACCGGCAACCTTGTGGGCTGGCAGAAAGCTGTCGTCAGCGCCGAGAATGAGCTAGTGGAAAAAAGGTCAGTGCTGGAATATGTCGTACGGGATGATCCCGCTTTGGCCTTGAATCTTTCTGCGTCAGAACTGCTGACGCTGGATAATCCTATCGCTCTTACCATTGTTCTGCAAAAAACGTCGTTCACCGAGCCACAGGATTTGATCATCATTGCGGAGGGATTAGGGACGGAACAGAAGATTGAAGTGGAAAAGATGACTGGACTACAGACTTTCCAGTTAGACTTTGACGGACGGAGAATCGGGAAGAACAATGAATTTAAAATTGCCGTGCTGTGGAAAGATAAAGAAGGAAAACTATTTTCAGAGAAGCAAATTCTGTTAATTCCCGGAACGGCTTCTGGCCTGGCGGGGAAGATGAAATTATGGTTTAATAGTTTTCTGGGCCTGTTTTGGTAGAGAGTATGTGTCAACCGAACATCCTACGTTTCCTTGACTTTTTCAAAATAAGCCTCACAACCTTTAAAAAGTCAACAGGAATTTAGAATTGATGATCGAAAAAAGCCTTGCTAACAGCAGTGAGTCCGGCAAAATTGATAAAAAAGTGTTGTATTCTGAAGAGCTTTCTCTGGAAGAAGGAACGATCCTGGCGGAATCGTTGGAGAGGCTAGAACAGGAAAATCGGATCATGAACCACACCCTCAGCCGGCTGGAAGAAGAAACGGGAATGTTGCGAGAAGCGTTCAATAACGCCAACCGGGAATTGACCGGACTGAAAAAACCGGCATTATTAGTCGCCGAAGTTTCTACTGTTTTGCCACAGAACAAAGCGATCATCAGGCTGCCGAATGGCAACAAATTTTACTGTCAAGTGGCGCAGGAAATTCAGCAATTACAGTGTCAAGATACGGTTTTAGTGGATCAGAAAACACTTAATATTGTGGAAAAAGTGACCGTTGCCAGCAATCTCGACGTAGAAAAATTTGTCAATATCCATAAGCCCACGGAAAATTGGGCGGCGATCGGGGGATTAAAGTCAGAAATTGAAGAGGTTAAGGAAGTGATTGAATTGCCGCTCAAAAACCCACAGATTTTTGAAGCTGTCGGCATTCAGCCGCCTAAAGGTATTCTACTGTACGGACCTCCGGGAACGGGAAAGACGCTGTTGGCGAAGGCCGTTGCCAATAGCACTGACGCGACGTTTATTGAAGTGGTGGGCTCGGAATTAGTTCAGAAATTTATTGGTGAAGGAGCGAAGTTAGTGAAAGATATTTTTGCCTTAGCCCGCAGTAAAGCTCCTGCCATCATTTTCATTGACGAAATTGATGCTCTTGCTGCCAGCAGAATGGAAAATGGCACCTCCGGAGAACGGGAAGTTAACCGCACTTTCATGCAGTTACTGGCAGAAATTGACGGGTTTAAACATTTAGGCAACGTCAAGGTGATTGCCGCGACCAATCGGATTGACATCCTTGATAATGCCATTATCCGTCCCGGCCGGCTGGATCGCTTGATTGAAGTTGGCTTGCCAAACGAGCAGGGAATTATTGACATTCTTAATGTTCACACCAAGAAGATGAACCTGCGGAAAGTCAAACTCAGTGAACTTGTTTCTTTACTGCAGGGTTTTAGCGGTGCTGAAATCATGGCGGTGTGCACGGAAGCAGGTTATATGGCCATTCGGGAAGAGCGAGAGTTTGTGGCGCAAAATGATTTTCTGGCGGCGATTGAAAAAATCCGGCTGGACGATGACGATGAGGGAGCGGAAGAGTTGTTTGGGTAGAAAGAGTTGAAAGATTCTTAAAATCATAACTTCATCAACAACAGAAGATCTGTGAGCGCTCAGCAGTTACTTTCCGTATTCCATGATGGAAATGGTGTTCACCTAATCATCGCGCTATTCACTCTTATGATAAAGCCTGTTTCTGCTCGCTTATAAATTTTGCTCGTAAAGTTTATAAAACAGCCCTTTCTTTGACCATCTGAAGCACCCGAAATAGACAAAAGTGAGAGTTAAACTCTTTCTGGAAGATTTATTTTGGGACCGGAGAGTAAAAATGG
>JAHFRS010000052.1:0-2269 GCA_023266155.1 archaeon | reverse complement strand
TTTTGCTCGTAAAGTTTATAAAACAGCCCTTTCTTTGACCATCTGAAGCACCCGAAATAGACAAAAGTGAGAGTTAAACTCTTTCTGGAAGATTTATTTTGGGACCGGAGAGTAAAAATGGAAGGCACCGTAAAGTTTTTTAATAAGAAGAAAGGATTTGGCTTTATCAACGGCGATGATGGCAGCGATTATTTTGTGCACTTTACCGCACTGCCTCGAGGCGCATTCTTACGTGAGAATGACCGTGTCTCATTTGATGGAGCTCAAGGCGATCGCGGCTTGAAAGCTGAAAATGTCAAGCTGCTGCAAAAAGGCTCAGAGCGAACGGGAACCCCGGCAGCTCACCCGCAAGAAGAAGCGGCTGAGGAAGAACAGACAGAACAATAAATTGCTCTTGGTTTTCTTTTTTGTGTTTTTTTTTACCCATTTTTCCACTTTTAAATCAAAGCACACTCGGAAAGTATACGGTGAATACTGCCCGCACCCTCGAAAAGTTTAAATAGAAACATTCGTTTTAAGTATGTATGGCTGAAACAGTCAAGGTGCAGGAAATGGGGCAGCAGGTGCTGCATCAGCTGGAAGAGTTTAATAAGAGAATGTGGGACGCTATTTCCTTTAGGATGATCCACGCCCTGATGACTGAAGAGCCCCTATTAAAAGATTCCTACGTTAAAACGCAGCAGTACCGCAAGGAACGCTGGCAGAAAGCTTTAGCTCAAACTCAAGGGAACCAACGAAAAGCATACCAATTGCTGGCCTCTGAAAACTTTAACTAAAACTTGGCCAGCGGATTGTATTGATATTGAGTTTTCTACAAGTGTTCTCAAAATCATTGTCTCTTACCACAACAATATTTATTTTCAATTTCCAAAATCCATAAATGATTGGGACATCTTCCGCATTTAATCCGTATTGTTCTCCCGCCTCTTCGATTACTTTAATATCGTCTTCTATAACTACAGTGGGAAGTTTTTCTATCATGAATTCTTCAAGAATGTTGTCAATAGCCTGATCAGCCTGTTCTTCCGAATAATTGTATTTATGAATAAGAATTCCTTTCGTTTCTCCGATACATTGGGGAAGAGTGCACAAGAATTTATTCGGAAAAGAGTAGCCTCGTTGGATAAAATATTCTTTTGCATGAGGATAGATGGCCAGATCAATCAGGACATTGGCATCAAGACCATACTTGGTAAAAAAATCCCCCATTAGCAGATTGCCTTTCAGAACATACCTCTTTGCTACCATTATGATAACACCTTCAAATCAAAGCAAACCCTGAATGTATACGGTGAATACTGTCCGCATTTCACGACCCGCACAATACGCATCGGATGCTTATAATCCAGACAAAGCTTTTTGATCTTCTTCCCCGTCAGCAAAAAATCTTCTTCCCGGGCAAAAGTGTAAAAATGAATTATCGTTCCCTTCTGTGCTTTCGTGAGCGAGACTTTCAGAAAATCTTCACTGGTTTTGGGCAGGGGCATCACGATGCGGTCAAATTTTTTTCTCAGAGAAGGCAAAACCTTGTTCACATCCCCTTCCAAAATGGTGATTTTGTGTTGCAGCTTATTCAACTGAACATTCTGCAGGGCATACTGGTGCGCCAGAGGATTGATTTCCACCCCCAGAATGTGCTTGGCCAAAGAATTCCTGCCGATGACCAGAGGATAAGGTCCTGCTCCCGAGAACATCACCAGTACTTCCTCTCCAGGTTTGACGAGTTTGGCAATCCTGAGCCGTTCATTGGCCAATCGGGCAGAAAAATAAGTTTTTTCTAAATCTAATTTAAGTTGAATGCCATTTTCCAGATGGATGGTTTCTTTGGTTCTTTTCCCGGCAAGGACACATACTTTTCTCAGGCGATATTCGCCGGAATGAATATCTTCCTTTCGCACGACCGTCTCAATCTGTTTATTTATTTTCAGATAGGCTTCCGCAATGATTCGTTCTTTCTTTCGCAACTCTTCCGGAATTTCCAGAATGAGAATTTTTCCCACTTGTTCCTGGCTGTGCAGCAGTAAAGCCAGCTCCGGCCTGGTCAATTGCCCCTGCAACATTTCATCCAAGGTCCTGTTCCGTTGTTTGGCCGGAAAGGAAAAAGAAACGTTCGTAACTTTAGCCTCGGGAACCGCGGCTTTCTTCAGCACGGGAAAATAGATGAAGCCGAGTTCTTTGACCGGGAAATAATCAGGATGGAAAAGCTTCTTACGCATCAGGAATTCTTTGACTTTCTGGGCGTTCTGGAGATCTGTTTGGGCAGCGAGCA
>JAHFRS010000146.1 GCA_023266155.1 archaeon | reverse complement strand
ATCTCCCGCTCACAATCTCAATGACATCCCGATTCTTTAATAGATACTCTTTTCCGACCGTTTTCTTGGTCTTCACATCTTTGGCACAGATAAAATTCTTGCCCAGATCAGTATGTAACTTATACGCAAAATCAAGCGCCGTACTTTTTGCTGGCAGTAAAAAGCAATCGGGTAAAACTCGTCCTTCTGAATCTTCTAACTTGCTCACGCCGCCCGGATAAATCGCAACGTAACCCAGCAAGTCAAAGACGGCTTTATCCAAGACTTGCTGTATTCCGGTACCACTGAATTTATCCAAGACGTTTTTTTGAATAAAAGTTAAGGCGTTCTTTTGACGATCATTTAATTTTGCTTCAGGTAATAGGATAAAATTTTTCTGGCCAGGTAAATAATCAATCAATCCGGCTTTCGCAGCTTCTTTGAGCGCTAATTCACAGTCAGCTGAACAGGGAATGAACTGATACTGGGAAAATTTTTCACGTAATCGGGCTAAATTTTGCTCCGCTACCGGCAAGTCCATCTTATTACAGGCAATGATAATAGGTTTCGTTTTTTTTCGTAAATCCTGAGCTACATTCTTTAAATCCTCATCTGTCCACTGAATTGGCTTTTCTTTATTCAGATGGAATTGAGCAATCGCGTCTTCCACCATGGCGGAGGTGACATGCAAGCCTGAAAGCTGCGTTGCGAGCGCCAGCTGTATTTCTTTTTTTTCCTGAACCACCGTACGCGAAAACTTTTCCCAACCTTTTTTGAGAATTCCCAAATACCACATATCTAATTCCACCTCCAGAAATTCAACATCATTGCAAGGATCATGGCTCCCTGCAGGAACGGTTTCGCCTTTTTCATTGGTGCAACCTGCGGCATCAATCACGTGGATTAAGACGTCAGCTTGCCGTAAATCATCTAAAAACTGATTACCCATGCCTTTGCCTTCATGTGCGCCGGGAACTAAACCAGCGACGTCTACCATCTGCACCGGGATAAATCGCCTGCCTTGTGCGCAGTAGCCCGTACGTGGATTACATTGTCTGCCTAATTCTTTGTCAACGCAATCAATATCGACGAATCCAACTCCGGAATTTGGCTTAATGGTCGTAAAAGGATATGCCGCAATTTCAGCTTCCGCTAGGGTAGCTGCTTTAAAGAAAGTACTTTTTCCAACGGATGGTTTGCCAACAACACCGATTAACATGATTTGATGTTTTATGGGGGATTATTTATAAACGTTGCATAACTATTTTAAACCCTGCGGCAAACAAGACAGTATGGCAGATGGGTTCGTGGCGAGTCAATTGATATTAGCTCTACTATGGGAAGGCGAGAAGCAAATTCCTTTTCATTTTGATGAACCTCTCCGCTCTGCTTTAGAAAGTGCTATCACCAAATTATATCAGGAGCAACATTCTGGAGGTATTGAAAAACAAATCAAAGAAAATTACTTGATTTCTGACTATCAACCACCAGAATTAGGAAGGTTATTGAGCCAAATTGTCCTAGGTCAGAGAAATATTAATCCATGGGACTATTTTGATGCAGCTCGTGGATCATGGTGGGAGGGAGGACCGCTCAAACCCAAAAGCGTACCCTCTGTAAATCAATTGAAAGCCGATCTACGGCAGCATTTTGGTGATGCGTATGAGATGTTAGTACAACATTTTGTGCCTCATTTTCAGAGATTGGTTCAGGACTATCGGTAGAAAAAGGTTTCCATTAGTTTTATAAATCTTCACCTCAAACAGGAACTATGTTTGCCTTCATTCATCTGATTGGAGCATGGTTAACTGGTAAGCTCTATGAACAATGGAAGAAACAGCCACTGGAGCATACAACGTGGTTTTTTCTGCTGTTTGGAGCACTTTTACCAGATGTTGATTTCTTGCTGGATTGGACTTTAGGAACGGAATTTCATCGCACTTTTACTCATAGTTTGTTGTTTGTGGTAGCTGCTCCCGTGGTCGCGTATGTAATTCTAAAATTGTGGCACTCACCGGAAGCACCAACGGCTGCGCTGGCTTTAGGAATGGGTATTACGACTCATCTGCTGCTCGATATGATCGCTTCGCATGGCGTTCCTTTATTCTGGCCAAGCTTGTTGCATGTTTCTTTTACGTCTGTAGGCTATTTTGATCCCACGACACCATCGTTTCTTAATAGTTCACCAGAAGTAGTGCGACGAACGTTCAAAGTGGCAATCGTAGATATGGCGGCGGGAGCGGCGTGGATATTTTGGTTATGGTGGAAGAAGAAAGTGACGTTTTAGTCAGCTCAATATCTCAAAAATACAAAAAAAAAGTCCCCCCTCCCGGATTTGAATTCCCCAAACATTCAGTCGCCCAAACGTTTGCCGGGGATCCCTCGGTCACGGCTGACTGATGTTCATCCACAGCCACAGGCTTTGTCGATCAGCGCAATTACGCTACAGCCGAGTGTTCTAGCCGCTAAACTAAGGGGGGATAACCAGCAAGTAAGGGGACTGTTTATTAAATTTTTGGCTGAAAGTATAAGGAAAGCTGGAAAATTGCGGGGAAGGCCAAGACACACAGTGAAGAAACTACCTCACTGGTGCACCAATGAAACACAAAAATCAACAGCGATTGATTTTTGGTTCCGAAAACTGATCGTTGTCAGTTTTCGTGAATCGTCGTTTCATTGTGTGTTTCACTGTGCAGGATACTGGCCGAGCCGAGCGGCCTGCCCGCAATTTCCCGAGAGCAGCTTTCCTTATACTATGTAGAGAAACATTTAAATTCTCTAGCGCTTTCTACCCTAAAAAATGGATGATAAAGACTATGAAGCTTTTTTGAGGATGAATTTGAGCCCATACCAAGGCGAAGGGGTGGCAATTTGCGGTGAGAAAGTTATTTGCCATGGTAAAAATTTTAACAATGTATTTAATAGTGCCAAGAAAAGCGCTCTGGGCTGGACTCCTTTCTTGAGTATGGTACCAGGAAAATAAGTATGGATTTTTTAAGATGACTTTCCATTTTAAATATAAAACAATTGCTCATCCCGATGGGACGGTAGCAAAAGTTCCTTTGATTCCCATAACTCTTCTTGGAAAAGAAGTTATTTTTACATCAGGAGTAGTGGATTCTGGATCCGATACCTGTGCCATTTCCAGAAGTATGGCTGAAAAATTAGGCCTTCCTCTCACGGGTGAAAAAGAAGTCGCCCGAGGCATAGGAGGAATGGTAGAATCAGTACAGTCACAATCTCTTATTTCTATTCAGCAGGGAAAACAGAGATCTCAATTCAATGTTCCAATTAATGTTATTATGAAACCATCCGATTTTCCAGTCCTCTTAGGTCAAATAGGGTTTTTTGATAAATTGATTATCAAGTTTAATAAAAGGA
>JAHFRS010000145.1 GCA_023266155.1 archaeon | reverse complement strand
CGGACCTTCCGTGGCATCAGCCCAATCGATCAGTTTCACCTGTCTGTTTTTTTGTAAAAAGACATTTTGATTGTTTAAATCGTTATGCAACAGACCCTGCTTTTCGTGTGCCAAATAATCCTCGATATGTGTCTTCCAGCTCTGTCGAATGTCTGTACTATCCCTTTGCGGTTCGCTTTGTCCTTCAGCCAGAGTACATAACTTATCAATCGAATAATACTGCTGTACCGATTTTTGATGCAGGGCGCGACGTACCTTTGCATTTAGTGTCAGCTGATGATAGGTAAAAATCTGTTTCAGAACTTCTTTTTCCGCTTCTATTTTGCGATGCCGCTGCTGGCCTTTCCCTTTTCCATCCTGGTTTTCCAGTACTTTCACTAATTCCTCCCCGTCGATAAGTTCCGTCGCGGTAAAACGGCCATCTTTAAATACGGTAGAGGGCACGGCGATACCTTCCTTCTCCAGAAAGCGGCAGAGAGTATAATCTTTTTCTATTTCCAGTTTTTTTGCCCGAGAGAAGGCAATGCGGTAAAAGCTGTTCATGTTAAATTGGTGCTGAGGAATGCTCAAGGTGATTTTTCCTGCTCGAAAATCTGGCACAATATAACTGGGCTGTTCTTCCACGGTAAATTTTCCATCATGAATGGCCTGGCGTACGTCTTCATAGCGTTGGCCCCGCTGATAAAGCTCACCGAGCAAGCGCTGTAAGAGAAAATCATCACGTAACTGAGCGTATTTCCGGCTGCCGAGGAGGCGCTGTAATTGTTGTGGGGCGGACATGGGCGGTTTAAATGGCTGAATGTTTATAAATCTTTGGTAGTTTTACTACCATTAAGGAGATACCTGCAGTCGGGAAGTGGTTGTGATGCTCCCCAGATTCAAAACTTTATCGTGCTGAAGGCATTTAATCCTGCTTATTAAGAAATATAAGAGGTGTTAGGGCTATTTGGTCTTACTCTCGCAGCTCTATTTCTTTTTTCACCTGCGCGAGAAATGACTCGATGGCCACGTCAAACTTGACTTCACCAGTCCGAGTACGTACAGCAAGGTTCTTTTTCGCCACTTCTTTATCACCAATGGTGACAATATAATTTGCCTTCTCCATTTGCGCATCACGCACTTTCTTGCCCATGGTCTCGGTGCGATCATCCAATTCCACTCGGATGTTTTTATTCATTAATTTAGAGACGACTTCCTGGGCAAAAGGCACGACATTATCGTTAATCGTCAGCACTTTCACCTGAACCGGATTTAACCATAATGGCAAATTACCTTGTGTTTTCTCCAGTATATAAGCCATAGTTCGTTCTAAACAGCCGATAGAAGAGCGATGAATGATAAAAGGGCGCTTCTTGGCATTAACTTCATCAATATAGGTCAAATCAAAGCGTTCCGGCAAGGCAAAATCAATCTGCACTGTTAATAACGTGTCTTCTTTGCCAAAGACGTTTTTGTATTGGATATCCAACTTTGGCCCATAGAATGCCGCTTCATTCTCGGCTTCAATATACTTGATTTTCAATTTGGTCAGGATCCGTTTCATCGCCGCCTGCGTACTTTCCCACGCTGAAGGATTATCAACATACTTTTCTTTGTTTTGGGGATCCCATTTAGAGTAGCGATACCATAAATCAGTCATATGGAGTGTCTTGGTGACATAATTAATCAAATCAATCACTTGAGCAAATTCGTGTTCCAGCTGATCGGGGGTGCAGATGACATGTGCATCAGCCAAATCAAATTGGCGTAAGCGTGTCAAGCCCATCAATTCACCGGACTTCTCACTGCGAAACAATGTGGCAATTTCAGCATATTTGATGGGCAGTTCCCGATAACTGTGCGGCTTGCTTTTGTAAATCGCAAATTGAAATGGGCAAGTCATGGGACGCAGGGCAAACGTTTCGTTGCCGATTGTCAGCACAAACATATTATCCTTATAGTGCTGCCAATGGCCCGAAATCTTATAGAGATCACTTTTTGCCATCACCGGAGTTGCGGTATGTAAATATCCTCTCTTCAGCTCTTCATCCACAATAAATCGTTCTAATTCACGTTTGATCGTAGCGCCTTTATGCGTCAGGAGTGGCAATCCGCTGCCGATAACTTCATTGACGACAAAGAGATCTAATTCTTTTCCCAATTCCACATTGCTTTTCAATCCACTTTTACCAAGCTCAGTGCTCATCGTGTTTTTAGACATTTTTTTCAGGATGGCCTCACGATCGAAAGGCTCTTCAGGGATGACCATGGCGGTTTCTTTTTTTGCGGCAACTCTTCCTTCCGCGGTAAATTCTCGGCTCAATTCTGATAAAGGGTGGCCCTTACAGGAGATGTTGAATGATTTATACCAGCCGAATGGCGCTCTGAGAACTTTAAATTCCTTGGCCAGAATTTTTTCTGCATCTTTCATCACTTGTTCAGCGCTAGCTGGACTGCTTAATTGAGAACTGAGATGGGCATAAGGATACAGCACCAGTGATTTGGCTTTCACTTGCGAGGCAATATCTTTAATTTCATGGACGTACCGCTCGACAATTCCCGGAAGGTTCTCTTCATCACGCTTTTCCACCGCGGTAAAGATGACCAAACATTCTTCCACCCGCTGCTTCCCTTCTTTAATCCCTTCTTCTGCGCTTTTGAGAGCTTTCTTTTTGGCTTCAAATTCGATGAAGTCGGCGTGGATGGTCAGGATTTTCATGGATAAGAGGTAGAAATGGAGAGGTCTTTAAAAAATAATCGGAAATAAGTATAAGGAAAGCTTGGAAATTACGGGCAAGGCCAAGACACACAGTGAAGAAACTACCTCACTGGTGCGCCAATGAAGTCATTGCTTCATTGTGCGAGCGAGGCGAGAACAGCGGTGGTTTATGAGAATTTGTTGGTGCTTTCCGGCGATGGTGAGTACCTTAATTTGAACGAAGTCTACAACCAGAAAGCACGAGCCGAGCGGCCTGCCCGCAATTTCCCGAGAGCAGCTTTCCTTATACGGAAATAATACCTACACTTCCACAAACCATTTATACTAAAGCTCATTTTTATTTCTTATGCCTGCCCGTTGTTCCCTCGATGAATTCATCGAACGTTGCCCGTATGAAATCGGTGTTGAACCCCTCTCTAAACCAGTGCACTTTCCTATGACCGGTTATCGTGTTCCCGGCGGCCTGCAATTTGACATCAGAGTGCTTCAAGGCAAAAATTTGCAATTGGAAGCTCCCAGTACCAGAGAAGGGGCAGATATCAGCCATGATCCTGGCTTTGCCTTTATTCTTGATCGTGCGGGAAAGAAAACAGGATATCATCTTAGTGCTCACGGGAGCCAAAACCCTGATGGAACGGAAAAACGTCATTATTATACCATTGCA
>JAHFRS010000144.1 GCA_023266155.1 archaeon | reverse complement strand
ACATAATAGCCAAAGACCGTTGCCCCAGTGTTATCCTTTGCTGTCTCCTGCAATACGATTCTAAAACGATCGCCAAAGAAGATATTATCACCTAATATCAGTGCCACACTGTCATCTCCTATAAAATCACGGCCAATAATGAACGCATCAGCCAGACCACGGGGAACATCCTGCTGTGCATAGCGGAGGTGAATTCCAATCTGCGTGCCATCACCAAGCAATTGCTGAAACAAGGGTAAGGCTTCTGGTGTAGAAATAATCAAAATTTCACGGATTCCCGCTAGCATCAGCACTGACAAGGGATAATAAATCATCGGTTTATCGTACACCGGCAATAGCTGTTTGCTCACGGTACGTGTAATCGGATACAGTCTGGTTGCCCTTCCGCCAGCGAGGATTATACCTTTCATAATTTTCCACCCTTTTTGCAAGTTAAATTTGTTTCAATTTCTTAATGTATTCTTTATTTGTTTAATACCCTGTCGCTTTGCGCTAGCAAAGTCACGAACCGCAGTGACTAGACTTGCGGTGATTGGGATATTCATTTCTTAATTCATGGTACTATTATAAATAGATTATTATTATCCAGATTAGGTTTAGGTATATTTTTTCATTCCCTACGCAGGAAGCTGAGATACTGCTGGCCTCTTCCGAACCAAGGACTAAAGTGTGGCAAGCGAGGTGAGAAGGCTTCTCCTCTGCGATAGGATTTGAGAGAGTCGATAAATTCAGCCAAGGCCTCTGCGGTTTTTGCTGCAACTGACGGGATAACGGAATGCAGTTTTTGTAGATGATTTATAATTTTGACAATTTCGGTGCGAGTGTGTCCGGGCGTTTGCTTTGCCAACTCATAGATGATGACACAGTGTGAATGAAGGGCGGCGCCGGCATTTGATGTAATCTCCTCATGCACGAAACGGTAGTCTAAAAAATTGTGGATGTTTCTCCGATACCCTGCTATGGCGCGGGAGTTATAGTTGGCAGTGTTGGTGTTAATGTCTTTGTACCAACGCCAGTCGCTCAGAAAGTGGGGCGAGATGCCGTAGACATCGAAGCTCTCATCGAGGGTGATGATGGCGTCCTCTATGGAGAGCAGTTGACCTAGGAGGGGTTGTAACAAGTTGTCTTGGATCCATTCATCTACTGGACGTGACCGACCGCGAAGAGTTTCGAGATGTGGTGCGAATACCGGACGCAGGATAGCAAGCTGGGTGGACATATCCTTAACCTCATCAGGGAGTAAGAGATGGGTGAGCAAAAGACGCAACAGTTCGCTCAGCCAAGAAACGCTGTCGATACAGGTGATGATAATCATCCCCCCCGGTGCGACCAACTGACTGATACGTCGTAGTGCAGCTTGTGGATCTTTCTGGGTAGGGAGAGTGCCTTCACAGAGTACGAGGTCGAATTGTTCGTTGGTGTCATAATCATGCAGATCTCCGGCGACCACCGTGCAATTCGAGATATCGGTGAAATGCTGTGCTAGTCGTGCGCGTGTCTCATTGAGGCTTCTGAGATTACCATCTAACAAGACGTAACGAATCGGTTTGAGAGAGTTGGTGAAGATGGCGTTGTGGCCGGTGCCTGGTCCAATCTCCAGCACGCGTCGGCCAGCTACAAAAGCAGGAGGCAGGCCGCAGTGCCGGTAGAGAGCGGCACGACGGGCGAAGTGGCGCGCGAGATCGCTAATATCCTGCGAGACGGGCGCGATGCCATGCTCATTATAAAAATCCAGAAAAGGACGTTGTTTATCAGCCATTATCAATACACCAATAAAAAGATTTAAATCTTTTGTGCAAAAAAGGAAGTGTTGCTATCCTGCTCTGCAGAAACCATCGCCAAATGGCCAGTGAGCACAGGATTATTTGTAAAACCACCTTGCCCTCGCTTTTTAGAAAAGAGGTCAACTCTGGTTCTGTTTCCCCAGCGAGCGAGGGTGCACGAAATGGGGCAACGACCCACATTTCGGCACAGAAATGAGGTAGTTTCCTCATTTCTTGTGCGAACGAGGTGGTTTCTACAGAGCCTGTTATCCCAAGAGTCCAAAAATAGGCCTGTTTGTGGTTGATCATTTGTGGTTAGTTCTCATTCGAGCAGATGTTTGTTTTCTCTGAGAAACCGTGCTCCTAGACGGGCAGAGAATTGATAATCATTGGAACCTTGCTTAAATAGCGCTTTAAATTTACGTTGCAGCTCCTCGTCTTCCCCCGTGCTCCTCCAAGTATCATTCAATCGCTGATTCATTTCTTGGGCCACGGCTAAAATTTCTTCTGGTGTATTTTCAATCGGGACAAGACCTTTCTTTTCATAGTCCTCAGTATCGAATGAACAGTTGTGATCAAAGGCAATTTCCTCCTTGAAAGTAAGGTGCCTTTTCTTCTCAACAGACCATATTTTTTTGGGTATGAATAAATCATTTTTACCAGGCGGAAAATGAGCAACCTGACCAGAAGGGATCAAAGGACTTAAAGGGATCATATTTGTTAATATTGTTGGCACATTAAACATTTCAGCGATGGATGCGACTCCCGAACCAGTACCTAAAAAAAATCTGCACTTTGCTGGTAAATAAACATCTCCCAATTCCGTTCTATACAGAGTGGAGTAATCGATGATTTTTTGGTTATGTTGTTCTGGCATTTTCTCCTGCACTTTGGCTCCCATTCTGACTACATGAGCGCCTTGTTTTGTAAGATAATCTGCTGCGAGGATAAAGTTCTCTATGCTGCTGTTTCGATAGGTATAACGTGAATCTCCTCTTTTGAGGATTTGGCTGACGTAGACGGAATCGCGGACATGTAGAGAGACAAACCAGGAAGTTATATTCATCTTTTGCAATAATTCCCTACCTTCCTGTTCTTCTTCTTCTGTGAATGATAAGCTTGGTTTTGCCTCATGAAAGGTGGGGAAGTATCCTACGTCGTAGGGGAAGGTTACAAAGAGATCCCACTTGCTCAAAATGGACTTTTCAGCCATAATTTTTGTTATAGTCCTCAGGAATCTTGGCTGGGGAAACTGAATAATCGTCAATTTTCTCTTGAGCATAGTAACCAGTTGTTGGTTGCAGACGGAAGCAGGAACAAGACCGATGTACTTTATTCCTTTTTCTGGTATGAGCCCCAATTGTTGCCGCCGCAAAAAAAGTTCCTGGTTCATGGCTAAATGGCCAAATCTTCCGCCAGGAACACGAAAGAATTTTATTTTGAGAATATATCTCGTGAAGAGAAGAAGGATAGCTATAGGAATCAACGCCAGGTCTATCACTCTCTGTACGAGTTTTTTTTTAAGAGTCTTCCTGGCCAAATGTTGAAAGCTCGTTTCAATCATTTTCTTACTTTCAGATCTTTTCATGAATCCTGATTTCCTTTCTCTTGTTTAATTATTGC
>JAHFRS010000143.1 GCA_023266155.1 archaeon | reverse complement strand
ATCTCTGTCAGATCAGTTTTCTCATGCATCAAATCAGTTTTTCCGTGCACTGCGATGTTCAGTTTACTCTCCAGTTCATAGTTCGGAAACTCTTTAGGTGGCGGAATCTCGCAATCGCCCACTTGTGCGACCTTACGAATGAAGCCTTTATCATTGGCTTGCAGGTATTGCTTGTAGGCATCACACAAATCCTTTCTCTCGCGGCTGGCGTAGAACTTCTTGATCAATGTTTCAACTGGATCTGTTCGTACAACTGGCCGTGAACACTCACTTTCGTATCTATAGTCATAACATCCTCCCATTGTAGGTCACCTCTGTTGATGTTGTTGAGATTTGGATAGTGTGTGTATTGTTGATGTAGCTGATGTAGCTGATGTTGTTGTTGATGTAGGTGATGTATGATCAATTATTTCTTTGGGTATATGACGTAAAATGTAATTGGTGTATATAACATAAAATATAATTGACGCGCTCCGAGGGAGAAAGCGCGGGAACGGTAATCGGGAGGTAACCCCCGTCACGATAAGCAGCAGCAATGAAATGATGCAGATCTAAAGCTTTTTCTTGAGTTTCACGACGATGCTGATCGGTTACATATTGACACAGAGGCTCCATCAAGAAAATGTATTGATAGTTCTCAGTGCTCAGAGCAGCAGTAACTTCAGGAGGCACATCAATTCTACCCTTACGACAATAGCCTACACAATCTCGTCTGCCTCTATCGAGAAAGGCGATGCCGCTCTTGAGTTGTGCTTCTAAATTAAGCTGTTTGGCAATGGTACGGCGTTGAAATTCATACAGATTTGTCCATGGAAGAATTGGCTGCAGTTTGTTTTGCTCTTCTTCCATCACCAAACGAGCAGCTTCTGGTACAGTTTGGTAGCCTAATTTTGCTAATTCTGCGATGACAGTTGATTTTCCAGTTCCCGGTCCTCCCGTGATTACATACATCTGTGCCATCGATATGTTAATATAGTTGTAGAAAATATAGGTATTACTGTTGTAAAATAGGTAGTAGTGTTGTATTGTCCGAGTAATTGGAGTGGAGTAATGGGAACTAGTTAGAGGTTATCTATGCTTACCAATGACATCATCAAACAAATCAACGATTTCATTTATAGCAAGCCACGAACTGTCCAAGAGATTTCTGAATTGCTCAATCTCAATTGGCGCACTGCTGATGCATACGTGGAACGAATAGCCAAAGAACAAGGTACCATTTCAGTGCGTACATTTCGTGGTGGCACGCGAGGCGCCCTCAAAGTTGTCTTTTGGAATAATCTGGAAAAGCCCCATTCGCACCTCGCACAAGAACAACTGTTTCAACGCATCGCGCCAGGAAAACAAAAAAGTGATTTTAGTCCGTTTGATATCTATCAATATGTGGATGAGCAGAAAAGAGATGCAGTGATAGAACCAGAAGATATACTCTCCGATGATTTTATAAATTTATTACGCTCTGCTCAGGAACAGATTTTATTTTTTTCAGGAAATCTAAGCTGGACAACCGTAAAAAAAGGAAAAACATCAATGCTTAATGTGATTGAAGAATTGGCAAAACAGAAAATATCCATCAAGATTCTCACACGCATTGAACTGCCGGGTATTGAGAATATCATGAATGTTGCTGCCATCAATCAACGGCTAGGAAGAGAGGCAATTGAAATACGCCATGCACACCACCCTTTACGAGGATTAATTGTAGATACGAAGATTGCCAGATTCAAAGAGATTAAAAATCCAGGTGATTTCAAGCAGGGAGAGTTAGCTAAGCAAATGGTAATTTCTTACAGCATCCATGATGAAGAGTGGGTAGAGTGGATCAAGAAAGTATTTTGGCATTTCTTTCGTCCGGCCATCCCTTATAAAAAAAGGATTGAAGATTTAAAAAGCATCCAGAAATTGTTGTGAATGAGATTGGTTTAAAGACGGTGAATGAGATTGGTGTGACCGGCAACTCGCAAATGTCTTTCTGTATACAACTTAACTGTCTTTCTGGCATTTGGTTCAATCATCAATTCTTTCAGTGCAATAGTGGGTGGTATCCATAGGTATTCCTGTGCTTCTTCATTTAATTTCACCTTCCTGCTCCTCACGTTTGCCACATTATCCGTAAACACACGATGATGATAGCCTTCATGATACCCAGAATTTTGTAATTCATCAAAAGTGCAGATGCTCTCTCCAATGCCCGCTTTAAGTCCAGTCTCTTCTCTGATTTCACGTCCTAAAGCTTCCGCCAACCGTTCATTTCTTTTTACTTTTCCCCCAATGATGGAATATCTCCCACCCCACTTATGGGTCTTTACTAAGAGAATATCCTGCTCTTGTCCTGGTTTGTATTTCTTACTATCATCCACAATAATTGCACCAACGGCAATCAATGAACCTGGAAGAATCAGATCTTGCATAAGTCGTTGAATGTATTTTTCCCGTTGAAGAATTTGGGAAGGGGGAAAATAGCCGTGTTCTTGCACATAGTCAACTAATTCTTGTGGTTTCCACACAGAATTTTGCGGGATATAAACAGGATGATCCAGTAGTTTCTCCATAAACAAGGTTCTGGTGTTAGTCACTTGATCCATTGCTAATTCGTAGGAAGTGCTTGTTCCCACTCTTCCCTGAGGATTAAGATAATAACTAAAACCGGATGAACCAAGCTCGGTTAATTTTTTAAGGTAGAGCAGTTCTTGGACACGAGGATCTTTGCTTCCATCATTCTGAAAATGTATAAATCCATTGGTCTCACCAATAATTTTAGAAAGATGAGGGGCAAGAACATTGATATCGTTGCGAGTAAATAGCGAATGAACTTCTTGAAAGAGGTCATAATGCTGGCGCAAGCTGCCATGCAAGATACACTGGAGTTTGTGGCTCATTGGATTTAATCGTTGATTATCATTAATTTATTACTTCTGCGGTTTTTTCCTATCAATTATTCTTCTGATTCTCAAAAATCTTTTGTGCGCCTTTTCCTTAAGAGAGAGCAAGTCCTCCAAGCTTTTTAATTTTGGCTCCTGCTCAGCCCATTGTGCCAATGTTTTGTTATCTCCAAAGCGCAGATGATGCGGATGATATTTCAATAAAGGCCTCGCTAAATAACGTGAATGAGTAGAAATAAAAACGCCTTTTGTTTTTTTAGGAAGTTTATCCATAAATTTGGCAATATAAAGCCCCATAGCATATTGATACCCCTCAGATAAACCTGTATCTGGTTCATCAAAGATGATGTAATGGGGATTCTTTCTGTCTTTGCAAGTTTGAATTCCGCTCAGGAGACATTTTGCGGAAATATTTCCCGTACTATCCCAGCTTTCATCTCCATACATAAAGACTCGTTCTATGCCACCTTGGGTACGCCGTTCCATCCCCACACGCATGCATTCTGTTTTTGA
>JAHFRS010000051.1 GCA_023266155.1 archaeon | reverse complement strand
CAGCATCAGCGTCTTCACCAAAGGCGAGAATGAACAGTTCTGGGTGGTGAGAAAATTCTCTCTGCCCGATGGGTATCAGGTTGAAACGGAAGGGGGAATCGTCGAAAAAGTCCAGGCTGTTTGTTTGGAAAAGAACCATAAAAAAATCCTGTTGAGGCCCTGCCCATGAACAAGAAAGCGCAGGTATTTGACGTCGCACGCAAGTCAATCTATTGGATGTTGGCGGGCTTAATCATTGCCGCGGTAGTGCTCATCTTTGCGTTTTCCATCGCTGGTTATCGAAATAAATTAACGAAAATCCCGCCGGAATTGTCCGCAGAATTGATTGCCTTACGCTTCACTACCATCCCCGACTGTTTTGCGGTGGAAGATTCAGGCGTGGTGTTGAGTGGGACGATTGATCAGGCTAAATTCACCACAGAAACCATTAATCACTGTTATAAGACCGAACCGGAGAAAGGGTTTAAGACATTTAATTTTCGGCTGAAACTGGAAAGTACCGGACAGGAACTGATCACCAACAATTATTTTCATCAGGATCGGGACGATTTAACCATAACCAAAGAGGTGCTGGTGAAGACAGAACAAGGGTTGCAGAAGGATCACGTAACCATCTATGTGCAGGAGAAAATTGGATCATGAAACTGTTTCATCAAAAAGTTGGCAAGAAAGCCATGCTGGACGACTTGTTTGACTTTCTCTTTACGGTGATGATCGGTTTTTTCCTGTTTTTCTTCCTGACCAGCATCGTGGATAAAAGTATCGGAGAAGGAAAGAAAGAAACAATTCATAGTCTGGCAGAATTTCGGCTGGGAGAAAATAATCTTCAGAAGCTAATGATGATGCTTCATGAAGGGCAGACTATTTCTTATGGCCAGGTGGACGACTTGATACCCAGAGGTCTCTCCCTCAGGAGTTGTTCTGACTACCAGAATAAAGATGATTGCACTGCCGACGTGCTCAATAATGCCGGAGAAGAATATCTCTGTGCTTGGAATGAAAATCTCAAAAAATGTGCCGCGGAAGGGGTGAGCCTACCACCATGAACAAAAAAGCGGCAGTATTCCATTGGATTTTATTTGGAGTTTTAGGCTCATTAGTCCTATTTTATATCCTGGCCGCAAAAATTGATGCCGGCAGCGGGGTTAAAGGTGAATGGCAGCTGCAATTCCTGAAGGAAAATTATCTGGAAGCAGAAAAAGATTTGTTGAAATTGGATATTGCGGCACAAAAAATCGGTAGGGAGACGGCGATAGAATTGGCAAAGAACGGCGGTTATCCCCCTGGAAAAATTTCAGATTGTGAAGTCGTGGGAACGGCTCCGGCGGTGCCGTTATGGAATGCCGGCACGAGATGGTGTTTTCCTGATATCGCAAAAAATGTGCAGGAAGTTGCCACGGCCAAATTTGCGTCAGAACGATTCAGTGTTCCGACAGAAATACAAAGTAAAGGCTTGATCTTCACCGGAAAAGGCGAGAAAAAAAGTATCAGCAGTCCCGCGGGAACATATCGCTACGATACCAATTTCGCCGTTAATATTGATTATTCTTTTGCTGACTATCTGAACGTCGAACAGGAAGCGACAGATTTAGTGTTGAAATGTCATGCGGAAGCAGATCTGGCCAAATGCCTGCAGCAGAAACCAAACTGGTGGAAGTATGGGCCTTGCGGCCAGCAATCAACAGCACCGCCAACAACGAGAAGAATGGTGTTCTGTGTGGAAGGCACCGTTTTGAGCGGCGGACCTTTGCTCTATCAGCTAGGCCTTGATTTTTCGTCCTCGGAGGTGTTTCCGGTTGACCGGATTGAAGTCGTGGCGAATGGAGCTGGATTTGAACTGCAATTTCCGGAACGGGAAAAAACGGAACGATATAGGATTTACCTGACAGACGATTTAATCTTGGAAGGAAAGACGGGAACAGTCGAGGATTTGGCTAGGGAAGTCAAGACGGGATTCAACTATCGCTGGGAAATGCTGGATGAGTTTGCTGTACAGGAAATCGTTGTAGATGCGGCAACATGCTCACCTAATGCCGGAAGAACACCGTCGAAGGCCTATCGCTGCGGCGATAAGATTATCTACGTTCCTGATTTGACGGGATGGCCGAGGACAGTTTTACTTACAGTGACCGTGGTGGAGAATGGGAAAGAGTCGGCGATCCAGACATGGAAGAAACGAGAAGTGCTGATCACGTAAACAACGGAATTGTCTATATCTAATATCTATATCCTCAATCAGCTAAATTTTTATAAAGCAACTTTTTCCCCTTCCACGACGAGGCGACACATGTATAAAATTCCCCTGGCAGATTTAAAAAATATCATTCTCGAAAGTAAGAAAATTACTCCCCGAGATCTGGAAGAAAAAATCAAGCTTAAAATCAACGAGCTCTCTGGCCTGATCAGTGAAGAGGGAGCAGCGCACATCATTGCTAACGAATTAAGTATCAGCGTAGTGCGGGCTGTCAACAGCAAACTCAAAATCAAAGAGATCTATGCCGGGATGCGTAATTTGGTTACTGTCGGCAAAGTGTTACGAAAATTTGATGTCCGCGAATTTGCGAAAGGAGAAAGTACAGGAAAAGTTTGTTCTGTCGTGCTCGGTGATGAAACGGGGACGATCCGCGTGGTCTTCTGGAACGATCAAGTGGCCCGATTAGACAAAGTGCAGGAAGGCGATATTCTACTGCTTAAAGATGTCTATGCGAAAGAAAATAATGCTTCTAAAGAAATTCACGTGGGGGAAAGGACAGAAATCACCATTAATCCTGAAGGGGAAACGATTGCACAGGTGCGGCAGAGCAGCAATTTTCAACGAAGCAAGATCAGTGAGCTTACGGAGGGGTCGGAAGGAACGGAAATTCTGGGAACGATCGTACAAATCTTTGACCCTCGTTTCTTTTATGTCTGTCCGAACTGCAGCAAGCGCGCCAATGAAACTGAAGGGCAGTTTCAGTGTGCAGAACATGGCACTGTCCAGCCGGTCGTTTCCTATGTGCTCAACGTTATTTTGGATGATGGCACGGGAACGATCCGCAGCACTTTCTGGAAAAACCAAACCAATCATCTGCTGGGTAAGGATGAGCAGGAAATTCTGCGGTATAAAGACAATGTGGCGTTGTTTGAAGATATGAAAACAGAATTATTAGGGGAACAATTGAAAGTCATGGGCCGCATTAAAAAGAACGACTTGTTTGACCGGCTGGAATTGAACGTGCAGCTGGTGGAGAAAGCCAACCCGGAAGAAGAATTGGCACGATTGGAACAGAAATAAGTTTAGAATAATAATTCTTATAGATCATGCTCTTGTAGTGGATAGTTCTCGAAATCTTTATATAACTCTCTTCTTTTATACCAATTATGATGAAACCAGACTGGTGGTGGGGGCGTTCGGCGAGCCTCGATTTACATGGCTGTAATCCCCTGCTGATGAAAGATCCCAAAATCTTAAAGCGGTTTGTCCGTGGGTTGTGTCAGGTTCTGAAGATGAAACGGGTCGGCCCGCCGGAAATCAAACGTTTTGGCCACGGCAAGTTACGGGGCTATTCCGTGATGCAGTTCATTGAAACTTCCACTATCACCGCTCATTTTGACGAAGTGGGCTGCCGCGCCTTCATTGACGTCTTCAGCTGTCGGGAATATGATCCTCAACCCGTGGCTCAGTTCAGCCAAAAGTTCTTTGATGCTAAAGATTGTAAAATCTATGTGGAGGAACGGCGGTAAAAATGGCCAGCATCATTGCGGATATCACCTTATTTCAATTGCCGGGCTGTCCCTATTGCCGTAGGGTGAAAGAGAAATTAGACCAAAAGAATGTTCGCTATGCCACGGTCAACGTCTCCCCCAGCCGTACTGATGTTCTGCGTCAAAAACTGGCGGAAAAAAGTGGCTGTGCGACAGTGCCGGTGCTTAAGATCGGGGAAAAGTATGTAGGTGAGAGTGAGAAGATTATGGACTATCTGCAGGAGAATTTTTGATGGTTGGTTTCTGAACAGGAGTCCATTTGAACACCAGAAAATTATCCTACTTCTTGACGGCCGGCAATTCCTGTATTCCCGTCAACGTCATGATCTGGTCTTTCACGTCAATACTCAATTCCACCAGATTGTTGATGACGATATCATTGCCCATCAGGTAATACGAAATATTCCTTAAGTCACGGATACGGACTTTTTCCATATCTTTGATTTCCAACACTTGAAGAGGCTCACCGCCTTTAAGGTGCGGATTATTTTCGTTAAATAAACCTAAGAACGCGGACCATTGGCCTTTAATCTTACCAGGCTTACGGCTGATGACCACACTTTTAACTTTGTAAATTGTCATGGTTTTTTTCTCTCTTTGCCTCTCCCTCTTTCCTTCTCTCTTACGTCTAAGCGGAAGGTATATAAATACTTATTGCTTTCTTTTTATTCAAAAAGGGGTTATGATGGTACTAGAACATATCTTTCCTGAAGACTGGCTGGAACATAAAGCCCGTTATGCTTTCGTTCTTGGTGCTGTTTATTCCATTATTGCCCTCCTGATTGCCTCCGTTCTTTTTCCCGGTGATCCGGCGCTCGTCGCGGTTGCCATTACCTCAATGCTTCTTCTTCCGGAATTATATAACATTTTTTCCATCGAAGAGCGGCAGGAAAGCGTCGAACAGGGTATCACCATGGGCGAACTGTGGAAAGATGACATTGAAATTGTGCGAATTTATATTTTTCTGTTCCTGGGAATCCTGCTGGTGTACTCCATCGGCTCGATGATCCTGCCTTCGATCCAGACAAATTCTTTGTTTCGGGAGCAATTAGAGATTCGATTCGGTCAAGGTTATGCTGGTTCAGCGACGGGCGGTATTTTCACCAGCCCCATTTTTTATGAAATCCTCAGCAACAATTTCTTAGTGTTGATCGCTTGCTTTATCCTCGCCTTGCTCACTGGTGATGGAGCCATTTTCCTGATTACCTGGAACGCATCTGTCTGGGGCGCTATCTTTGGCATCACGGCGAAAAATGCTGCTTTATTTTCTGGACAACATCCTTTTCTGTTATTTGGCGTGATTATGCTGGTGGTCTTCCCCCATATGATACTGGAAGCACTCTCTTACTTTCTGGCCGCGATTTCCGGGAGTATTATCTCTAAAGATGTGCTGTTAGAAGAATTTGCCTCGTCACGATTTATGGAAGTGTTTGGCTTTAACTTGTACCTGTTGTTATTTGGGTTAGTGTTCTTAGTGTTGGGGGCGATCGTGGAAACATTTGTGCTCAATAATGTCAACATCTATCAGGACATTATCCGCATGAGTATGCAGGCGGTAACAGGATAAGGTCGGAAATAAAATATAAACGGGTGAAGACAAATGAAATGGTATGAAGCTTTAGGTTGGGTTGTCGTTATAGCGACTTTTGTATTATTGATATTAAAGATTCTCAGAGTGATATAAGATGAATAAAACTTTAAAAGTATTTATTTATTTGTCAAGTATAGCCTGGCTAATTTATACCTTAATAACATTGCCTAATACCGTTGAGGCTCTCATCAACGGAGTTATTACCGCTATAGTTTCATTAATAAACATGATTATAAATGATCTAAATAATCTAAATAATAAATAGTTCTCTGAGGGAAATAAAAAACCCAACCGCAGCACACGGGAAACTGCGGTTTCCGGGGTTTCCTGTTGGAAACAGCTGCGGGGTTTTTTAGTGTTTGTTGGGAGATTTATCCTTTTCACTGCAAGCAGTGGGGTTTTAGACCCAACAAACAAATAAAAATTTTGGTCGCCTTCGTGGTGGGTGGGTCGTTATGGCTATGATGCTTTGTCAGAAACGACTTCAGAAACGATTGAGTTTAAAAATAATAAACCAGATAGAGTGACGAGAGCAAGGGTTTTACCAAATCTCCTCGTAGTTCCTATCTTTAGGAAAAATGCTTTTTATCGGCAATTTGGCGAAAATGTACTTCGAGGATATAGGTTGATAGCTGATGATTCATTGGATCTCATATCATCTAAGCGCACTTAAATCATTTTTTCTAATTCCCCTTCTTCCCTTCAAAAGACTTACTGCTTTCAAAGAGATCACTTCCAAAGAATTTTGAGTACAATCCACAGTAATACTTCAGTCATCTGAAGCGTGGTGAGCATCATCAGGTCGAAATTCCGTCGATAAAGATATCGAGAGCGTCGCGGGGAGTTGCCCCCTACGGGGACGCAGCTCCTTCAATGGTCATGACCAGAATTTCGAAGATGCTCACCACGCACGGAAGCGCCCCCGTCTTCTCGCTTTCGATTTAATCGTCGAGAACCGACATTCCCCGTATGGGACAACCCCCTTGTCGGTTCGTATATTTAAAACGAAGAAGCTCGACCTGAGGACGGGGGCGCTTCATGTGGCTGAAGTATTACAATCCACAGAAAGATATAAAAACTAAGTTCGCTTTAGATAAAAGTAGTGATGATTCATGAAAAAAATATCCTCCCAATTCGCGGGCAACTACGTTGCTTTTGTTAATGAAGAGATTATTGCCTCTGGAAAAACAACGTTAGAAGTATATAAAAAAGCTAAGCAGTTGTACCCTCAGAAGATGGTTAGCCTGATGTATGTTCCAACAAAAAGAGAAGTATGTTGAATTTATTTCTTTGTAACCGGCATTGCCGCCTACTTTTGCCCATTACTCGTCTTCCCTTCAAACGGCTTGCACACTTCAAAGAAATCACATTGGCCGGTAGACCATTTGCATAAAGGGCCAGTGCAGCGGGGATACTGTTCGAGACCTTCATGTCGGGAGGTATGGGCATGAACCAATTCAATTTCCCGCCGGGCTAAGTCTAATAACTCTTCATCGACATCCATGAGTTTCAGCTTGTGCCGCAGAAAGAAAATGCCGACCTTCGAAGGCTTGATCCCGTGTTTCTCAAAATACAATAAAGAATAAATTGCCAATTGCAGTTTAATGGCATCTTTAAATTCAAAACTGGCATTGGTCTTGTAATCAATGATCTGAATCTGGTCTTCCACCTGATGAATGGCATCAATAAATCCCTGGACCGAATAATGATCAGAATGAAATCTTTGTTCCCGAATGGGGGTGAGCTGTTGAAAAGCTTCAGGGAAAGAGATATTTTTCACCGCTGCTTGAGCCTGTAAATCCTGAATGAATTGATTGGCCCAGTTCATCAGCATCAACATCGTCTCTTCAAAATAAAACATTTGCTGGTCATTATTTAAATGTAGTTTATCCAATTCTTGTGTGTATCTCTGCCAGTGCCGGACAAACAGTTCTTGGATTCGGGCATGGATCCGTTGGGCACAATTGTCAGTGGTGACCATACTGGCATCAAATTCATAGAAACTTTCTAACGTACTATGGGCGATATTTCCCCGAACCTGATGGATATTGGGCAGAGTCGGAAGTTTGGCGATATATTGATAGTAGTATTTCCGCTGGCACTGCTTGAAAGTGTTGATAGACGAAGGGGATTCAATTCGTTTTGCCATAGAAAAGACACTTTCACCTTTTTTATTAAATCAAAACGCAACGGCACTTCTTTATATGCCTTTCCTTGCTCAACTCCCTTTCAGCAAATCTTTATAAATAAACCCTTTATTGTTAAGATGATGTACCAACCCCCTGATGAACAACTGATTCGTGTCCGCATTCCTCAAGGAACAGAAGTTCTGGGAATTGTTCAGCAGCGGTTAGGTGGCAGTCGAATGAGAGTTCTGTGTTTGGATGGAAAAGAGCGCATCTGCCGTATTCCTGGCAGGTTAAGAAGGGCATTATGGGTACGGGAAAATGATGTCATTCTGGTGGAACCCTGGGAATTAGGCGGGGATGACAAAGGTGATGTTGTCTATAAGTATCGCAGCAAAGGAGAAGTCGATTTCTTGAAGCGAAAAGGCTATCTGAAGAATGTGGAAAAAGATTTTTAG
>JAHFRS010000142.1 GCA_023266155.1 archaeon | reverse complement strand
CGGAGCAGCTGAACGCCAAAAAAACAGCAGGGGAAACAACGGAAATAAAAGCATCCTTCCGGGACAGCGATACGTACTTGTTCCTGTTGGGCGCGTTTGTGGTGATGATTCTCATTGCCGTCGTGCTCGGCGTGGTGATCATGCTGGTGAGGAAGTAAGAATTTTTATATTATTTTTTTCTTTTTTTTTGTACTGGTAATTTCACCACAATGAACGCATAACCTTTAAATAATCAAGCGTGCTTACCATTGGTATGACCCAGCTAAATTATGAAATCCTGCAGGCAAAATTTTTTAAGGCCTTTGCGAATGTCGCCGTGCCTTTGCGGGAAGAGATTATTGCCGTCATTAATAAAGAGCCGTTCACCTGGTACACCGCCAATGCCGAAATTGAACATAATACCACGAGAGCAAAGCACATCTTGGATCAACTTCATAAAATAGAGGTAATTTAAAGATGGAATATGATCAAGACATTAAAATTCTGGTCAAGAAAAGGCTTCTGGCCATGCCACCAGACATTAGTTTCTCCATTGGCGAATCGGGCGATTTTTCCCGGGACGAATTAGTTCGGGAAGTAGAGAAAGAAACTGAAGTTGGGAAAGAAATCATTGAAATGCAAGTTGATTTTATTCGCAGGATGCCGGCATTATTAAAAAAACGAACATGATTATCGTCAGGACTAACTGTGACTTAGCGACGTCGTACACGTATGCCTGGACTTCAGTGATTATTACGGCAGCAGAACAACGAGGAATTAACGTCACCGTCGTGGAAGGCGCAGCCGTAAATATGCAGAATTTTGCCAGAAGGGTAGAGAAAGTAAAGCCAGAACTGATCATGTTTAATGGCCATGGAACTAAATCAAGTTTCTTTGATAATGACTGGAAAGAGTTAGTGAACCTTGAATCCAGCCGTATTCTTAAAAACACAATTACCTTTGCCCGGGCTTGCGACTGCCTGGTAGAGTTGGGTGTTAAAGCTGTAGCCGAGGGCTGTATTGCGTTCATTGGCTACCATAAAAAATTCATGATTCCCCGTTGGCATTCCAAGACGTGCCTTCCGCTGGAAGATGTCGCCGCAAAGCCGGTGATGGAGTGTTCCAATCGAGTCGTTCTGGAACTTTTAAAGAATAAGACAGTAGGAGAGACCGTGAACAACGCCCATCGGTGGACTGAACAGCAACTTATCCATCTGATCTATTCTCGCGAGCCGTACTCTGCGGCAGCCCTGCAAGCGGTAGTTCATAACGATTCTTCTTTAAATTTTGTCGGAGATGCGCTGGCGAAGATGAGCTGGTAACAGTGGGGGAAAAACTTATTATAATGTGGATATTCTTGCTAAATTGTTGTGTGCTGCGCCGCTCAATGACATGAACCGCGAGCTTGTTAGGAATCACCTGCAGCAGGATAAAGAAGTGTATAAGAAATTGTAGATGATATCGGCTGAACTCGTTCGATAAGATTTAGAAAAGTGACACTTTATGACACTTTATCAAAAATAGCTTGTTGAACCAGAAGCGGCCAAGGTGGCGTTTTTTGACGCACAAAAATTTGCCTATCAACACCAACAGAAAACTACTTGATAGTAAGAAAAAAATAGAAAGATTTAAAAGCCTGATTCTGAATGAATCTGCTCATGAAGCGTGCTGTCATTCGTAACGCAAATTGTACTCTCTTTGACTTTTATACTGTTCGGGAACTGCTACAACTGCAAGCTGGCATCACCGATGGCTCGTTGGTGGTAGCCAGAAGCAAAGATCGGCAAACTCGATTTTATGCTGTACGTGATGAAAAAAAAGTACGCCTACCGAAAGATGCGGCTCACACTTTCTACCTTCAGCAAAGAATTCGACAGACTGACCGCTTGAATGAAGAAGCACGTCAACGGGAAGAACAGCAATTACCAACAGCGGTCAAAAAGGAACTGCAGTTGGGGCAGGATTACCCAGAGTTGCAGCTGCAAGTACAGCTGCAGGAAGGAAAAGTACATTATTTTCAGAATAAAGGTGTAGGCTGGCAGGAAGTGGATCAGGTATATGTTCAGGAAGCAATTGCTACTTATAACCACATTCAGGAATTATTGAATAGTAAAACGCTTCCTGATTTAGACCTCGCTCGCCAGTTGTCAAGGGAGTATTTGCCTTATTCTATAACCCTCTCTCTGGAGATGGAATTCAGCTGGTGCTATCGTGCCGCGCCCGTTGCAGAATTCTACACGTTTGAAGGAGCCCGCTGTTTTAAAGAGGATAGCCAGCTGGAGCGAGAACTTCGTGAAGGAGTATTAATAGATGATGAAGATGAATCCGCCATTCTGCTGCCGGCTCCCAGTTTAGTACCGGAAGTGGCGTAAGGGAAAGAACAGTTTTTCTCGTCACATTGATTAATTTCCCTAAGAATTATTTATACCACCCCGTCCTGCTCTGACTAGGCATTAGATGATCTCCTGAAAATTTCACCTCGTTTTCGATTCCGGTTCTAAATATCGTTTAATTTTTGTCCCTGTTCCGGTTAACTGATAGAGCCGACCCATTTTCTCAGATGGATTTAAGCACTCGACGACCCCCACTTTCTCCATAGCTCTCAAGACGTCAGAGACATTGCTGAATTTTATTTTAGTTTCTTCCTTAATGAGGGTAGGGCTTTTTGGCCGATTCAAACATTGAAGAATCATTCGTCTCTGTGAACCGCGCAGAACCCAGCCGTAGAGCTTCATTACTTCTTTGTCCATTGAAAATAAGAAGTAATTTGGTATTAAAACAGTATTACCATATTACAACCAAAGAACAACCGAAAGATTTAAATATGAGTATCTCTGCTGGGTAGTAAAATGCTTGAAACCATCATTCGCTCATGGAAAAGAGTTGTTCTGGGAGCCGGACTTTCTTTGGGACTTTATGGTTGCGACGGCTGTGGCGACGATACTTTTGGAAACTCTTCTCGTCCAGACGTGTATCAACAGGATTTAGGAGCAGATGCACAATCCGCCTGCACTGATAGTGATAACGATAATTTTTATGCCCAGCGAGATTGTGGTACAGAGATAGATTGTGATGACCATAGTAACGGGATTTTCCCCGGTGCTCTTGAATTCTGCGATTACGTCGATAATAATTGCGATGGGCAAGTTGATGAAAATGCTGGAAGGACAGTATATAGAGATAGTGATAACGATGGATTTGGCAATAGAAGTATGACTGCGATGTCTTGCGTTGATAATGCTAAAGGGCCAAAAATTCCGGAGCTTAAAGGATATGTCTATAATTCAGACGATTGTGACGATTATAATAATGGCATTTATCCTGGGGCACCAGAGCGGTGTGATGATATAGATCAAGATTGTGATGGGAATAATTACAATAGCTTTAATGTAGGAGATACCTGTAGTGTCGGTGTCGGAGAATGTATAAACTTTGGAACGTATAGATGTCTTCCTGACGGCTCAGAAACGGAATGTGATGCTGTTTC
>JAHFRS010000050.1 GCA_023266155.1 archaeon | reverse complement strand
CCATAATCATGTGCTTCCACCACATCAATCGTGGAAAGACGATGCAAACGAACATAATTTTCATTTGCTGTTCCCGCCTGTCCTGTTCCTAACGTGCCTAAACTTACCAGATGATGGATATCGATGGCATGAATTAACCCTGAAATATCAGTGGCAAAATTATACAATCCTTCCGTATCACTGCTTTCTGCTTCATTCATCATCTGCCACATTAAAATAGTTGGTTCCTCTTTATAATGTTCTACCACTTGCTGCACATAGTCGCGATAGGAAAGAGCATAATTTCCATACGGATGACGATAACCGTCAACATACCAGGAACTCGGTTTCTCGCCGCCTTCAGAACAATCAATCCAATGATTTTCAAAGACAGGAATGAGTTTTACATGATACTGTCGGGCATATCGAATGACTCGATCAAATGAAGAAAAATCAGTTCCTCCATTGGTGAAACTCTGAAATGCCCAGAAGCGGACGGCGTTCACGCCATTATCACTCAATATGGAAAACATTGCTTGGAGGTATTCATCTGGATTGTCGCCATGATGTGCTGCCGGGCCACAGGCATAGATGGTGCTGTTTGCCGCTCCATAGACATTGGTGCCGATAAAGCGGTACGGTTCGCCATTTAATTGCAATTCCTGTCCATTACTAGTCACGAATCCCACTAATTCATCATGGTTTCCCGTCTCGGGATTGAGAGTCTCGTTATGCAACTCAAATTCGTCAACGATGACATTGTCAATATTCTTGAAGTATCCGTGCGCTTTTCGCGGATCGCCGTCAACATTAAATTCAATGAAGAGAGCTCCATAATTGGCATGTTGATTGGTGGTATAAACACGGGCAAAGTAAGGTAATTGATCAATGTCTGAGCGTTGGTTGCGAATGGATTGCCCACCTAACCCGCTATGGAAGGCAAAAGTCTGTCCCGGTTGGATGATATACGGTGAAACATCATCAGCAATGACCTGCTGGCTCATGTCGCTCAACACCTGTGTTCGGCCATAACTGTGCTCGTGGGCTGTGGCAATAATCGCGCCATGCTCCCGACAGGTTTCATAGACTTCCCATCCTGTTTCGTCACTCTTTCCACCGACTTGCATCGCTCGCATATTCTTATGCCAGCTGCAGATGTTCCATAATGAGGAACTGTTATTTAACTGCTCATCAATAAAAGAGGAAGGATTTTGTCCCGCGATACGTTCATCAATTCCCGGTCCAGACAGGACTATCGTCAATCCATTGTACTGTATCGTTGTTCGTGCGCCGAGTTGATTGGCATTTCCCTGATAGTGAACTCCTGCTGCGTCAAGCCGCAGTTGTAAGATATCTCGATACCCATTGGGTTCCAGCCAGTTGTTTTCATCATGGTTGCCAATGGAAAAGAAATAAGGATAATCTACTCCCAGCACACTGTTCACGACTGTTATCCAAGATTGAGGACTTTCATCATACCCCAAATCACCTTGATGTAACACTACGTCTGTTTGCTCATTGCGTATTAATTGTAGAACTCGCCGGAAATTCTCTCCATTCGCGGAGTCGCCGATAAACGCTACTTTATAATTTGGTGGGGTGAACAGTAATGTTCCCGTGTCATTATTCCCTTGTCCATTGCCGCCATTTCCACTACCGTTGCCGCCTCCGTTATTGTTATTTCCGCCACCGCCATTGCCTTGACCACCGTCACCATTATTTCCATTTCCATTATTGTTATTTTCTCCAGCACGTCTGTCATTCGATGGAAACTCCATTGTTTCTTGTGGACGAGAACTTCCGCCAAAATGATGAGCTGGGGGTGGTATCATAAATGAAAGATCATTTTTTTCAGGATAATTCAGCTCAACGGAGTCATCTCCTGATGTCAACGTTGCGATTGGCGTGGCGATTGTCGCTGCAAAATAAGAAGTGAGGTGAGCATCATTGTTGACTTGAACAACAGAAGAATATTCTGTTTGTCCAAGAGTTTCAGAATTCTGTGGTGAAAAGAACAGGAACGCCAGACTGCCGGTAAGAGCTACTGCCAGCACCGCCAAAACAATAATTATCCCTACAAATCGTTTCATCTCTACACAGGACTATATATAGTTTAAAAAGCTATCGTTGGAAAATAGATGTTGTGGGCAATACTGCCTGATTTTGTGAATAGAAACAAATACGAAACAAAGTATTCAACGACGCCCATACCGTCTCTCATACGCTCCTCTCATCTTCATATACGCCGTCCGCACCATATCTACATATTTATATCCCATCTTCTGCGCAATTTCAGGATAGTTCCAGCCGTAATCCTCCCGCAGCCGATAACACGCTACATGACGAAGATGTTGTATCCGCTTATCCGTACTGGCGATGAATAATTGCTCAAGCGGTATTCCTGCTTTCTGGGCAATCGCGTCCAGCATTTGGTCTGCCGGCATTTCTTGGGGAATCTGTTCGCCCAACACCAATACTTCCAGGAGCAATTCTCGGCGGGTTAACGGTTGATGTTTTACAGTCATAAACAGGACATCACCAAGATTTAGCACACCGTTGAATCAATTCTTCCAGATCTTTGTGTGAAACATATAACGCTCCGGCATGATATTCCTTGGCTTCAAAGATTGCTTTTCCCGGCAGAGCATTGACTTCCCATGAAACTGTTCTCTGAAATAATCGCCGAGAAAAAAGTGGAATTACAATCAGTTCTTCTTGCAAGTCTACTCTTGTTTCAGTCTCCGATAATGGCTGTAAAATCAGGGTGCTGATTCGTTGCAGTTCCTGACGCGGGAGGTGCAGTTGGCCAGGATGGTAATCAATAGTGCTGAGAATTAATTGTTTGGCGCTGTGGGAGAGATATAACTGATACGAAGAAGAGTGAGCATACTGCTGTGTATCAGACGGCAAATGAAGAGGAGTTCTTGTATCCCTATTACCCGCAGGACCTTCGTGCATAGTGGGCAGAAAGGACATCAACTTATAAATATTTCTACTGCAACTACTTTGAAATAGAAAAAAGAAACATTTAAATAGAACCTCTCTTAGAAGGCAACTATTGGCTAATAGTAAAAAGCAGAGTGTAAAATCCCTTGCAAAAACCAATGATCAACAACAATTTTCGGCGTTGGAGAACGATAGTGCTGTTATTCTTATTCCTGGTCATGATCACGTTCACCATCCTCTCAACAAGCAACCAGCAAATTCCAGCAGCACTGCTGGGGGGAAAAGAACAACCTTCCCCTGCCGACTGGGTCAGTGAAAAACAAATCAAAGTCTATCCTGACCGGGTCATCTTAGATGTGCCTCACGCTCTCTGGGCTGGATTCACCAACACCAATTCGATGGATCCGTTGCTGGATGAGCAGTCGAATGCCCTTGAAATCAAGCCTGATTCAGGGGAACAGATACAAGTTGGCGATGTGATTGCCTATAAAACAAACCTTGGAGTGATTATTCATCGGGTCATTGAGAAAAATACTGATCAGCAAGGGATTTATTACACGGTTAAAGGTGACAACAGCACGTTTGCTGATCCCGTGAAAGTGCGGTTTGCTGATGTGCAGGGCGTGGTGGTGGCGGTGATTTATTAGGAAAGAAAGTTTATATTCTTGTCAACATAGGCAATGATGGGCGGACGAATGAGGTTTAGTAGGTTTGCAGACGAATTCCTGGTATTCGTTGAAAATGCTTGAGGTTTCGCGTGAGAACCAGTTCGTTATAGCATTTAGCAATTCCCGCAATCATACAGTCTTCCAGATCAATGGGCATTCCCTCTTTCCATAATCCTCCATTCACCATACCAGCCTCTTCAGCACCTTCTTTCGTCAGGTCCAAAATAAGCTGTGATGCCAAAACTTCTCTCACTTTTTGCTTTTCCCGCTCGGGCTTATCGCACTGCGCCACCCCTGTCCAGAGTTCAAAAATAGTTGGCGTGGACACAAAAACATTCTCCTGCCGCTCCTGCAATTCTTTCATCTTGGTGATGGCCGCAGGAAGTCCGTCTATAAGATCAACTAAAAAGGTCGTGTCCAAAATCATGGGAACCTCTTGGCTAAGCGTTCCCTTCGTTCGCACGACCGTTTTCTGCTTTCCGCAATACTTTTTCGTAACTGTGCTGTTTCCTCATGGCTGAATATCCCTACCAGTTCCAGAAGCGAATGCTTGGGGAAATGCTTGATGATCACTTCGGTAAAACTCTCCTGCTCCCCTTTGTATTGCGCCAGCCGTTCATAGGCCTCTTCCGTAATCGTTAACGTTTTAGTTGCCATACACGTACGTGTATGTACATGTACTATTTAAATATTGTGGTAGTAAAATATTAATGGTAGGGCTACTTTCCCGTAAAGTATGGCAGCCAAATTTGATCCCACTAATTTCAATCCAGTTTATTTCCTCCTTCAGCAGGTCGCCGTTCCCGCAGCTCAATCAGATATTGGTGATGCAACAATGGCACTGGGAATCGTTCAGGAACGTCCCGATTACTTCCAGAAGTTGGGCAGAAGGGATGCCACACTGTTCTCCTATGCCCTTTATAATATTCTTAAACAGGATTCCCGCTATCAGTCAGATGCGGAAGACGTTCTATCGGGGTTAGAAAAAGCCTATCCTGAATTACAGGAGGTACTTTTTGGAGAAGATAGATGTTTGAATATTATCCTCGATGAACAAGAACTAATAAATTGCGGTCAGCGAGATTTCAGCAGGGTGTCTGCATATGTTAAGCAGCGGCTTCACTTGGTGGAGCAAGCCTACAGCGGGCATCTTCGCAAGGAGGCTGACAGATTCTACCAGGCTTTTATGAACGAGAATTACCGATTGCCTGTTGCTGCCGTCGATAGTAGGTAGGGTAAGTGGTGCTCTTGTTTATTGAGTGATTTTCTTCGAAATCTTCCACAGCATCCCCGGGGGCCTATTTTCAATGTCATAACTCCTAAATGAGGAAGATTTATAATACCTCCTCGTATCGACAAAGCCCATGGCGACCCTCACCTTCGAAACGCTCACCTTCCGTCTCCATGGAACAATGCTGAACGTTGACCTGCTTAAAGGCTTTACCACGGCTATTCCCCTCGAAGATCTCGAACAGCTTGGTGAATTTTCCCTGCCGGATACTCACACCATTGCCTTTCCTACCTTGAAACAGGAAAAAGCAGCACAGAAATTCTCCTTTCTCCTTAACAAGCATTTCGCTCATCTGAAGACAAAACTTACCGGAAATCTAGCCACCTACATCCATCAAAATTCTGGCATTCCGTTAATCGGCAATGTGGCCTTCGGGATTGTCTATCGAAATTCATCCATTATTGAAATTAAGCCCGTTACCAGCTGTAATTTAGATTGTGTCTATTGCTCTATCTCGGAAGGGTTGTCCTCCACCAAACATGATTTTGTGGTGGAGAAAGACTATCTCGTGCAAGAATTGCAAAAAGTAATTGCTGTTGTGAATGAGCCTGTTGAAATTCATATTGGTGTGCAGGGTGAGCCGTTCCTGTACGCGGATATAGAAAATTTATTTGTTGATCTTGAAGCCCTGCCTTTGGTGCACACTATTTCTATCGACACCAACGGAACTTTTCTCAATAAAGAGCGAATCGATCGTCTCGCAAAATTTACCAAGCTGCAATTGAACCTTTCTCTTGACGCCATTGATGAGCAGATTGCCACAAAGATGGCGGGAACCAAGAGTTATAACCTTAACCATGTTCTTGATGTTATTAGGCAGGCTTCAGCAAAGATGCCAAGACGCCCTATTGTTGCTCCTGTGCTTACGCAAGGCTACAACGAAGATGAAATGGAAAAAATTATTACGTTCATTCAGTCTTTACCTCGACAACCAATTCTGGGCATTCAGAATTTTCTGCAGTATAAGACGGGAAGAAGTCCTGCCCAGGAGATCCCCTGGAAAGATTTTTATGCCCGGCTGCAAGAATTAGAGCAACAACAGCAGATCAAATTACGTCTCGGCAAAAATGATTTTAATATCAGGGAAACTACAGAATTGCCTAAGCCGTTTCAGGAAGGCGACGTGATGACGGCAATCATCAAATGTCCCGACCGATTTCCCCATTCGGTCATTGCGGTGGCCAAAGGCCGAACTATTTCTGTGCCTCAATGTGAGTTCAAAAAAGATAAAAAGATTAAAGTCAAGATCGTTCGCGATAAGCATAATATTTTTACGGGGAAAATAGTAAATTAGCTACTTTATAGTTATAAACAGAGAAAGGTTTATAAACCGTTTGATCATCAGAAAGGAAAATGGTCTCAAAAAAAGAGCAGCGTCGTGCCGCGACATTTATTGCCGAAAGGCTGGAACAGGCTGAGTTCTATGAAATTTTGAGGAAGGATGATACCACCGTCGTAGTTCGCGAAAAATATGATGATGATGGTGAAGTTCTCAAAACCATTCAAGTTGTCATCCCCAATGTAAGCGGTACTATTGAAGACTTCGAGCAAGACTATCGGACTAGCCGGCAGCAGGGCCTTTACGTTGCTCCCGTATTATATAAAGACGGCAAAACGGCGTTTGTCCGCATGGTTGAACGAAACCCATCTTGGCGGAGGGAAAAGAGCCTTAAGAATTATACCTCGCAGCAAATCAACCGGATGCTTCATCTCCGGGGAATCGAAAAAGCCGTGATGGGCCATTTTGGTGATGACTTACTTTATTATCAGCCGGAAACTGCCGATCTACAGGAATCTCTGCGCAGATTTGAACTTGGCAGCGTTGATTTAGATTACAGTCATCTTAGTCCCGGCGACTCCGGTTATGGTTTTGCCACGGATCGTGCTTCCGTTGATTACAAGCTTCCGGAAGAGGCAGCGACAATTGTCGGAGCAGCCCGGTTCACGTTTGCAGACCGGCAACCTGATTATTTACGACGGGCGTGGTTGGTCGGTCTGGACAAATAATTCGTGGCCTCTTCCAGCACTTCTGGAATGCACAGTGAAATAACGATTTCACTGGCATGCCAAAGAGATCGTTGTCTCTTTGCGCATATAACTCACAAATCTCTCCACTGAAAAGCACAAGAATTTTGCCTCGTTTGCTCTCTGCAAATATCATTTTTTTGTGGTAGACAAAGGCAGCGAATTGATCTATCGAAGGGAAATAGTTACGGGACACGACAAATAAAACTTAGTATCACAACTTTTATTAATGGGAAACTAGCTCTCATTCTCGGTGAGATTTATGGTTACAATTGCACAGATGAAACAGCAAGGAGTAGAAACCGGCAGCAGATTAGAGATTACTTTATTTGAAGGTGCAGAGTATTATAATGGATACACCGAAGCACCGACTACTAATCCAGAAGGCTTTGATCCCATCAAAACGATGACAGAAAATCCAGGCAGCAAATATCTGGGATTCGTGCATGAATTTAACTATAAATACAACCGAATTACTTTATCGATGGGAAGAAGAAGAGAAAATTCTGTAGTGCCTGCATCTGAGGGAAACGCATTCTATTATTTCGATGAGCAAGCAATTCATTCATATGCTGTACTTTCAGAGAAACGATAATCTTGGGCATCGAAGACATCATTTATTTTGCGGTCGACAAAGGCAGCAAGCCAATGAAAGAAATTATCTTCTCGGAAAAAATTGGACGTGGCCTGTACTTTGGTCAAGGCATTCTGTATAATGTTCATAAGATCGGCTGCCCTCTTGTTGGTGGAAAAGCAACTGGGTCAGATTATTCTGACATCAGGTCGCGGCAAGCAGATTGGTATAAAGCCACCACAAAATATAAGCAATTTACCGCCTTTGCGGCGATTTCCCGTTTCTACGGTGACAGGTTATTATTCTTTGGAGCAGGCTACCTTGACTGTGATCGACAGAACTTTCCAAAATATCTTCAGCCCGGCGTTGAAGCAGAACAAAAGCAGTATGAAAAAATGAAGAGGGTTCTGAAAAACAAAAAAACAAAAAAGGGAATTCCCCGAAATCTTTATAAATAGCCCCCGGTTTTGACACTAAACAATGGGCCAGAGTATATTCT
>JAHFRS010000003.1:6360-26875 GCA_023266155.1 archaeon | reverse complement strand
GAACCCTGGGAATTAGGCGGGGATGACAAAGGTGATGTTGTCTATAAGTATCGCAGCAAAGGAGAAGTCGATTTCTTGAAGCGAAAAGGCTATCTGAAGAATGTGGAAAAAGATTTTTAGAGTAATATCCATGCTTCCTTTCAAATCCGCATATCCTAGTATAACTACTCCAAAATGGAAAAGCTTAAATAAATACTTTTTGTCCGAGAAATGATGTCTAATCAAAGCGGTGAGAAATTGGTTCTGAGCGGGATTTTCCTGTTGGTACTTTTTTTTAGTTTAATCCGCGTATTCATTAACGGCGGACGATACTTCTTTCCGTTGGAATTGGCAGGGCTGCTGCTGTTATCATTGCTGACGTTTATTGCCTTTGTCGGTTATACTCGGGTGTGGGGGAAGCGGTTGCTCCTTCTCGTGTTCTTGGGGTATATCAGCAACATTATCCTGATTTGGTTGTTGAAAGGACCGTTATATATAATCTTGCTGCTGGTGGCGATGGCCGGTTTTCTCATTGCTATTCCCTGGAAGCATTTTGTATCACCATCGCCAGGACGAACATCCCCCTCATCATTTCCTATGAAGGCGCAAGAGCTTCATAGCCAAGTCTTTGACCCTGTTGAAAAAGAAGAGGAAAAGAAAGAGATTAAAGCTAAAGCAGCTAAAACCACTTCTTTTTCCCCCGGCAAGTACGTTGCCAGTACACAAAGCAACCAGTTCCATCAGCCTCAATGCGACTGGGCTAAAAAAATACGCAAAGATCGTCGCGTCTGGTTTCAAAGTATGGATGATGCCTGGGAGAAAGGCTTTCGAAAACATAGCTGTCTGGCTTAAGTATGGTATTGCTCTCCTCCCTTTTTACTGAGTTTGCCGATTCCAGTTCTTTGTTTCATGAAGCCAAACAAGTTGTCTACCAGAATTCTCGGGGGAAAGTCTGGCTGGTCGGCGGATTTCTGTATCGTCATCTTGCTCATCTTTTGCACAACTCTCCCCCGCCAGATTGTGATTTGGATTTTATCGTTACGGAACGAGAGCCGATGTTAAAACTGCCTTCCGACTGGAGGGAAGAGCACAACAGTTTTGGCAATCCGCGGTTAGTTTCTTCAAAGTGCCGGATAGATTTGATTCCTCTCAACAACATCTACAGCATTCTTCAGCGAGGCCTTTCTCCGACGATTAACAATTACTTTTATGGCGTACCGCTGACGATTCAGGCGATGGCCTATGACCTTCAGGAGCAGAACATTCTGGGTGATGGCTTTTGGGCTTTATACCAGAAAATCGTGGGAGTCCATAATCTTAAATTCGCGGAAGATTTGGCCACCAAACAAGGGAAATCCGTGGAAGAACTGGTGAAAGAAAAAGCGGAAAGTTTAGGATTTACGCCGATACTGTGAAACTGAAAAGAAAGATTATAATCTCATGTTTCCACCGGCGATTGCCGACAAGCACACACAGTGAAACAACGATTTCACTGGTGCACCAATGAAGTCGCTGCTTCATTGTGTGATTCCAGAACGAAGTGACTAGTGGGTAGGCGATTTCAGGATTTCTGTATTTATTTTTTTTCATTTAATTCCTTTCAATTTATAATGTACTAAAAAAGGATAACTGGTGGTAATACAAGCAAACATCACAAATACTGGCCAATAGACTTCATAATAAAAAAAGATTGCCGCAAGACTGAGAGTGACAGCTCGTCCGGCATTGAGAAATATCTCTCTTGTTTTCCAGAAATCTATCGTGATATTTTTAACATCCATCGATACTGCTAATCGCAGGGGTGAAGAAATGGCGTAGATTACCGCAAAGATTCCCGTTGCCGTTACCCAGGCTACTGCACTGTTAACCAGCGCTAAAGAAATGATCGATGCCGTCAGTAAAAAGAACAGTAAAAATAAGTGTCCTTTGCGTTGCTGGGTTTTGTCTGAGTGACGCGAAACAAGCAACGCAATGCTCAGGCTTAGTATCGCTAAATAACTGATAAACCATCCGATCTGCGTTGCGCGCTGAAAGAAAAGCAGGGCATACACCGGGATGATGACTGCAGTGAAGAAGTGTAACGCTCCTTCTAAAAAAGTAATGGTGCGTAGCGTTTTAAAATTAGAAATACCCTCCGCGATAGTGGCTGAAATTCTTTCCTCAGGAATCTGAGTCCAGATCAGCGGTAGGGCGAAGAGAAACAGGAGTGCTGCGATACTAAACAGCCAGGAATATCCTACATTTTTAATCATTGCTGCTCCAATAAGCGGCATGATGATGGAAATAAGTCCCGGCAAGACCATAAACACTGTGGAATCAACGGCATGGGTTTCTTTCTTGGACATCTTAAAAAAGATATAATTCAATGGAATCCAAAAGAAAATCAGAGGGAAAGAAAGTAAGATTCCATACCATATTGGGGCATACGCTGGATTGATCAGCAGCAGTAGCGCTAATAAACTATAACCAACAAAACTCATCAGCAGGAAGGAGCGCAGGTAAAAAGCTTTGATGGGAATAATGATAAGGATTCCTACTGTAGAATAGATTACATACATCATGATCAGCCACCATAATGAATAACCCTGGCGTTGAAAGAACAAAAAGGTAAATGAGAAAGCGAAAGTCGCGGGAATATTCTGGGCAAGGAGGATCAGAAGTCCTTGTTTTACTCGAGAAAGAGAAGCGAGCATGATGATTTTGTCAATACGACTTACCTCCGGTTATCTTCTTCTTTCCAAGAGAAATAAATCAGCCCTATGACTGCAATAGTAATCGCCGCATCGGCGACATTAAATGCCGGCCAGACGTGGACATCCATAAAATCAACCACATAATTTCTGATGAGCCGATCCCACAGATTTCCCACTACCCCACCAAGGAATAATCCCCACAACAATTGCGGCCATTGTTGGGAAGGTAGTTTAGGGTAATACCACAAGACTGTAATCGCCACGACCAGTGAAATCATCGCCAGCAGCATGGTTTGTCCCTGCAGCAGGCCAAATCCTGCACCGGTATTCTGTACCAGATGAATGCTCAGAAAGGAACTGTTCCATTGCGGTTGCCGCAGCAGAATAATTTTTTTAAAAAGCTGATCGGTTGATAGTATTAATGCCGCGGGAATCCAGAACCAAGACTGAACTTTTACCATAACCTCTTACCATAACCTTTGCGGTTTCTTTTCCCCTGTCGAGGCCCGTTCTAAGTTGGACATCCGCTGATCCAGCGAATTCAGTAAGGCTTTCACCGTATCCAGCTTGCTGCTGATTAATTCCAAGTCACGGTTAGCCATTCCGCTGGATGATGATTTATAAGGTGAAGGGCCGGTTGATTGTGCTAATGTTGGGTTTCCTCGGGACGGGAAAGAGTTTTCTTCCTCCGGAAAAAACGGTTTTTCGTCTAACCCCAATGATTTTTGATCCAGTCCTACATCGCTCTGAGTAGATCCACGAGGCGATATCTCTTTGTCTGCTAATGTATCGAAGTCAAAATCGTCTTCTTTCTTCCAGAATTTCAGTTTGCCGATAAAGCTCATAGAGAGAGGGAAAGAAGTGCTGGTTTTTAATGGTTTCTAAAGGTTGGCTTTAAAACAAACAGGTGAAAAAATTGTCAGGCAAAGACTTTTATATAACTGTCTCTGCGTACGTATTAAGTCTGGTACGAAATGTGCTGGTTTGGCTAATTTGCGATTGACTCTTAAGGTGATTTCTGGATGTTTTAAAAATGGAGTATACCACACAAACTTATCAACAGCTGGACAAAGCTCTCTTCCAAGAAGGAGTCGAGGAGCGAGTTGCTTTCTTTATGCTGCTTAAAGAATATGGTTCTCTGTTCCCGAACTATTCTCAACAAGCAAGGGGCGTTGATTTAGGTTCCGTTACCGGTTTTTATCCTCTCGTCCTTAGCCAGCTGGGATTATGCGCCTATGCTGTCAACAGCGATCAGAAAGCTGTACAGTATCTTCGCGAAGAAGCGACCTATTCACCCAACATTACGGAAAGCGTTGACGTGCTCCAGGCGGATATGCTGGCTTTACCATTTGAAAGCGGATCGGTTGATCTTCTCACCTGTATGACCGGAACTCTGTCTCATCTTTCTCCCCGTGACCAGCGAACTATACTTTCAGAAAATTCTCGTGTCCTGCGAAAGGATGGAGCGCTCTTTCTTTCAGACTGGAATCTAGCTCTTCCAGAACAGGATTTCTTTGGTGTATATTCATTAGAGCAGCAACAAGAATTGCGAAAGAATCATTGGGGTTATCCGTATGTGCAAGAATGGTTGTCGCAGGTTAACATTGCTTCCTACAAAACGTGTCTTCATTCCGGAAAACGTCTCTACACTATTCTAGGGATTAAACAGTGAGAAGTCGTTTAAGTCTCAATAGGAAAAAGACTCACTCAGCCTTTGCGGTTTTTACATTGTACACAAACCACGCCGCCGCCAGTGCCTGAGGGTGAACTGAGCACACATGGAAAAAAACAGCAGAAGAATACGTTTTCTATGTTACAGGCTACGCTTTAGCTCAAGAAGTACCCCTCACGATAATCTTTATATATAGGCCAGTAAACGGCAGGGATGATGTTCCCTAAACTCAAAGCCTGGTATGAAAAAACCTACCGAGCTCAACTGGTTTTTACGATTGTTCTGGTCATTCTGGCGGTCATCCAGATTGGCGTACAATACTCCGTGACCGGCGACTTCATCCATCGCGGCGTCAGCCTGAAAGGCGGCTCGACGATCACGATTAATACTCCTACTGCTCCAGCTGATATCGAATCTTTCCTGCACAATAAGTTTCCTCGCGCTGATCTTGGCCTGCGAACGTTAACCACGGCAGGAAAAGTCGTAGGTATCGCCATTGATACCGATCTCCAGGATCCACAAGAGATTGACATCTTTATGCAAACGGTCAAAGAAAAAATACCGCTCGAAAAAAAAGATTACAGTATTGAGATTATTGGTTCGTCGTTAGGACACAGTTTTTTCCGGCAAACACTGACCGCGTTGGCCGTGGCGTTCATTTTGATGGGCATTGTGGTGTTTATGTACTTTCGCAGTATTGGCCCCAGTATGGCGGTCATCGCCGCCGCCATCTCAGATATGGTCATTACGTTAGCCATTTTTAACCTCACGGGATTGAAATTAAATACGGCTGGCGTCGCTGCGTTCCTGATGCTGATCGGCTATTCCGTAGATACGGACATCTTACTCAGCACGAGAATGTTAAAGAGGACTGATGGCACGGTGATGGATAGGGTGTATAGTTCTATTAAAACCGGATTGACCATGAGCGCAACGACGTTTGCGGCGGTCATCGTCGCCTTGATTTTCGTGCACAGTGACGTCATCCGTCAAATCATGATTATTTTATTGATTGGCTTACTGGTTGATCCGATCATGACTTGGATTCAAAACGTGGCCATTTTACGAATCTATCTGGAGAAAAAACATGGCCAGCATTAAAGAAATTGTGGTGCAGTGGAAAGTTATTTTACTGTTGATTTTTTTGCTTTTTGCTTTAGTTGCCATTCACCCCCGTTTCAACGTCGAGGGAGTGGCCATTCGCAGTGTGCAGCCCAATTCCACTGCCAGCATCGTTGGAGTGGAAAATCCATCCGCAAAACTAACACCGTTGCAGCGGGAACGGATTCTTTCCCTTAATGGCGAACCAGTTTCATCAGTGGAAGAGTATTATGCTCTTACCAGTCAAGTGCCGGTAAATCAAACGGTGCGCCTGCAGACAACCAAAAGTACCTATTCTCTGATTGTTCCTGCTCACCGAGACTTGGGGCTGAAAATATATCCTGCTCCCCACAGCAATTTACGAAAAGGATTAGATTTAGAAGGAGGTACCCGGGTTTTGCTGGAACCAGAGACGGCCATTACGCCAGACGAACTGGAATTAACGATTGCCAGTCTCACGGAACGATTGAATGTCTATGGACTCAGTGATGTTGTGGTACGGTCAGCTGCTGATTTAACGGGGAAAGAGTTTATTCTCATTGAAATTGCCGGGGTTACCGAAGATGAAGTTCGTGATTTGTTGGCGCGGCAGGGAAAATTTGAAGCTAAAATCGGCAACGAAACGGTTTTTTTTGGCGGGAAAAAAGATATCACTTATGTCTGCCGCAGCGCGGATTGTTCCGGGATTGATCCACGGCGCGGCTGTTCCCGCTTTGCCGACGGCTATGGCTGTAACTTTTTCTTTACCATTACATTAAGCCCGGAAGCGGCGCAGCGGCAAGCCCGGCTGACAGATGGGTTAACGGTCATTAAAGAAGGCGATAGTGGCTATCTTAGTGCTGACATCGGCATGTTTCTGGATGACAAAGAAGTTGATCATCTTAAAATTGGCGCGGAATTGAAAGGCAGAGCATCCACCAATATCCAAATTTCTGGTTCGGGAACGGGAAGAACACAAGCTGATGCTGCCGCAGCCACACTGCAGAACATGAAACGGTTGCAGACTATCATTATTACCGGTAGTCTGCCGACAAAATTAAATGTGGTGAAACTAGATACCATTTCTCCATCGCTAGGCAAAGAATTTTTGAATAATGTCATGCTGGTAGGTTTATTGGCCGTGTTGGCAGTTGTGGGCGTAGTTTCCGCGCGATATCGCCAGTGGAAAGTCATTCTGCCGATGATCTTTACGTTATTATCAGAGATTGTGCTGGTGCTTGGGTTTGCCGCTTTTGTGGGGTGGAATCTAGATTTAGCAGCCATCGCCGGGATTATCATTATGGTCGGAACGGGAGTCGATCATTTAATTATCATCACGGATGAAACCGTGCGCGGGGAAGCGATTTCCGACTGGAAGAAAAAAATGAAGAATGCCATGGGTATCGTCTTTGGCGCGTTTTTGACCACAGCCACGGGAATGATTCCGTTATGGTTTGCCGGCGCGGGATTACTGAAAGGGTTTGCCTTTACGACGTTAGTGGGGTTATGTTTTGGCGTGCTGATAGCCCGTTCGGCCTATGCCGCGATGATTGAAAAGATTATGGAATAAAATGCCTCACCACACTCAACTAAAAGCGATTTTCCTGATGATCTTGTGCACGCTCTTTACCTCCTCCGGACAGATTCTCTGGAAATGGGGCATGAAAAGTATTATTTTTACTCAGCCATTAACTTTTCTCAATGTGTCGTTTCTTCTTGGTTTTGTGTCCTATGGCCTTGGCGCGGTGTTGATGATTTTTGCCTTTCAACGGGGAGAACTGAGTTTGATTTATCCCGTTGCCGCAACCAGTTTTGTCTGGGTCAGTTTGATTTCTCCCCTACTATTTCCTGCTGATTTCATGAATTTCTGGAAATGGGCAGGGGTTGCCGTCATTGTTGTAGCAGTAAGTATTTTAGGGTGGGGCAGTTCCCGACAGAATAAAGCGGCAGGAAACCAACCAGAAAATGGAACAACAGAAGAGATTAAGAGTTCTGAGGTGGACAGCCATGGTTAGTTTCATTTCCGTGCTGCTGATTCTCGTTGGCTCGGTGATTGGATCTTATGGCACATTGATTGTCAAGAAAGGAACCAATCAGCATACCTTCCGCTCGCTCTTAAGCAGCTGGCAGTTATGGTTCGGCTTGTTCCTGTATGGTGTTTCAGTCATTTTCTATGTTTTTGTTCTGCGGGTAGAAGAACTGAGTGTCGTGTATCCATTAGTGTCCATGAGTTACATCTGGACGACATTGTTCTCGGTGAAATATCTGGATGAGAACATGAATCAATGGAAATGGATTGGATTGAGTGGTATTATTCTGGGAATTGTGTTGATTGGGATAGGAAGCTAGTTCATTTTAAGAGCTATCATGAATCATTTTTTTTATACCGGTAGAGTAACTTTTACTTCCGTAATTCCGGTCTGGTATATTCAAACCCCGGCAGTCCTAACCGCAAACGGGGATGAAAACTTTTGAGTGCATTTTCAATTCGCCAGCTTTCATCTAAATAACCCGGGCTCTCTTTGTGGCCATTCTGCACTAACTCACCCACATATTGTGCTCCTGATCTTTTTATTGTGTGTATCAGAGATTCTGGAAGTTCTAGTTTTGTCACCGGAGTATCAATTGAGCGAAGTGACACATTAAGAACAAACATCAAGGGGGACATTTTGTCGTAGTCGTTAAGGTGAGTTCAGTCGTTCATTTTGATACCCTCAAAAATAGAATTACTATCATTTTACTTTATTGTGTGTTTCTCATTTTTCTCGAATAAAAGCCAAAGCTTTATAAATTACTATCATTTTACTATCAATTAACTATCATAAATTGATAATAAAATGGAAGAAACCAAATTACTGGAAATAATCAATGTAGGAGAAACTCAAGAAGTTGAACTAAAACAATCTTTCCATAGTTCTCAAGATTTTTCTAAACTTATATGTGGATTGGCAAATACTTTCGGAGGGATGATTATTGTAGGCGTAGCCCAAAATAAGAAAGTAATAGGGATAGATGAGGATTTAGATGCTCTCCAGCAGAAAATTTCTGCTTCCGCTCAAGCTGTTTCTCCGGCAGTTATTCCATTAATTGAGGTAAATATATTAGATCGTAAAAAAGTGATAGTCGTCACCATTCAGAAAGCGATTGATAATATTTTTCATACGTTTCAGGGAGTAATTTATGTTAAATCAGGAAGCACTTTAAGAAAAATTGAGGGGAGTCAGATGTTGGACTTTTTAAGAAACAAACAAATTCTATGTTTTGATGAAACTAATAGCGATGCTAAAGTTGCGGATTTAGATATTGGTATGATTAAAGATTATTTACAGATACGCAAACAGGACGATTTTTTAAAGTCTCGTTCTATTGAAGATTTTTTGATAAGTTCAAAATTAGCCACAAAGAATGGCGAATTAAAGATAAAAAATGCTACTCTCTTATTTTTTACAAAAGAACCAGCAAATTTTTGTCCACAGATTGAAATAAAATTAGTGCGCTTTGATGGGATTGAGCCGGTAAAAATAGTTGCTCATCAGCTAATCCAAAGCAATGTTATTGATTCTATCGAAAAATCTTTAGCTTTCATAAAAAATAATCTTTCTAGAAGTATTGAAATCACTGATAAGCCGCGCCGAAAAGAGCAGTACGAATATCCGCTGGAGGTCGTCCGTGAAACTATTGTTAATGCGGTGGCGCATCGGGATTATTTTAGCAAAGATTCAATTCAGATTTATCTGTTTAGTAATCGGATTGAAGTCACCAGTCCCGGTTCTTTGCCTGTTGGTTTGACTAAAGAATTGTTTGGAGCGCTTTCAGTAAGAAGAAATCCAATTGTTTATCGTATCTTACGTGACTATGGCTATGTAGAGGGTCTTGGTTCGGGAGTTCCTCGTATGATTAATGGAATGAGAGAGCAAAGTCTCAAAGATCCGGTTTTTGGAATATACGAACATTTCTTCAGGGTAATTTTATATAATGAAAAAAGTGAGCTTAAACCGGTTGATGGTTTAGAAGATTTAAATGGACGCCAGCGAAAAGCGGTTGAATTTTTAAGAACGAATAAATTGCTTAAGACGAAAACATATATGGAAATAAACAAAGCTTCTTATGGAACGGCAATTAAAGATATTGCGGAAATGCTCAAATTTAAATATATTAAGAAAGTCGGCTCGTATAGAGGGGCTTATTACGTGTTGAAATGAGAAGAGGTAATTTATGTTAAATCAAGAACTAGCTAAAGAAAAACTGGAGTGACCCCCATTTTAGGGATTACAAAGCTTATTGGCATTTTAACGATACAATTCCCTTCGTGGGTTATATTTCTTCCACTCTGCAAAATGTGCTTGCTGGGCCGGAGCCGGAATATTTTCGTTTTCTCCCTGATCTTCTAACAAATTATACCATGATGTATTTTTCCATTCTTGGCCTTGGTCACTCGGAAGAAAGTGTTTTATTACTATCCCGCTATCCGTTGTTAATTCTTGCTCAAAGGCAACTCTCCTTTCTCCCCATTCGGACTTCATGTACAGCCATTCGTACATTCTTTTCCGGTCATTGACATAATACACTTTTCCGAAATAGCCTTTTTTTCTTGGATTCAATCTGTAGAGCCTTGGATTATGCACAATTCCTGGCATCTCATAATCAGTGGAAACATGTCGTATTTGAAAATTATACCCTGCTGCTGGGAGTTTGTTCATCATGATTATTAATTTCTGGAAATCTTGAACCATCAATCGCTCATCTGCATCCAATATCAACACCTTCTTAGTTTTAGCGTGTTGTAAAGATAGATTTCGGGCTGATGCATAATCTGTAAATTTTGTATCCACAATCGTCAAATTATCATATTCGGATGCTAATTGCTCCAGCATTTCTCTCGTGTCGTCAATGGACCCCGTATCAACAATCACTGCCTGTTCAACGTAGGGCACGGTAGAATCGACAAAATCAATAATTCCGCCTGCTGGGTTCATTGCCTCATCTCTGACGATAGCACACAGAGTGGTGTCGGAAAGGATCATGGTTTGGTTATTTCAAGTGCTATCATGAATCATTTTTTTTATACCGGTAGAGTAACTTTTACTTCCGTAATTCAGGCCTGGTATATTCAAACTTTGGCAATTCTAACCGCAAACGAGGATGAAGGTTTTTGAGTGCATTTTGAATATTCCCCATTTCATAACTTTTGAATGCATTTTGAATATTTCCAATTTCATAACCCACGTTCTCTTTGGTGACATTTTGCACTAACTCACCCACATATTGAACTCCTAATTTTTCTATTTTGTCTGCTACGGATTCTGGAAGTCCTAGTTTTCTCACCGGAGTATCAAATAGTTTTAGGTACGCTGCCTGTTCAGTCGGGTGAATGTAAAATATTTTCCTTGAAAACGATAGTGTTAAATGACATACTCCCAGCGCCGTTTTCAGCTCTTGCAATGATTTCTTTCCAAAATGTGGTATATACATCAGCTCTACTGCTGTTAAGTCCATCACTTCTCCAATATGGCAAATTCTCTCATTCTGCAGTGCGCGATATGGTCTGGCAGAAAGATTCAACACTTCAATAGGCTGCTCAAAAATTTTTTCTCGAGAACCCGTCTGTTCAAGCAACTTTTCGAGCAAGGCAGCCTCCGGCGTATCCTGCAGAATTTTTGCGTAACGTATCTGTAAACTCTGCAGTCGCTGATGCACTCTATCATAATATCCAGCAGTCTCAGAATCCTGCACTCCTCGCTCTTGTCCCGACTGAATGTGCCTGAGCGTTGTTGCTGTCAGCAAAACTTCAATTTGCGCATCAAGAGTGGTTGTCATCTATTTTCAAACAGCATCTAAGCACCTCTGTATATAATACTTTCTTTCAAGTAGTAATCTCACCAGCGATACCTTTATAAACAGCCCCCTTTCCAGAAGAGTATCGTCATCACACTGGCCAGTACTGGTTCAATGATGCCGATGATTCGCCTGCAAAGGCAGCCCATCACCCCATTCCATGGTTCTTGATGGACGCCAGAAATAGGCAGTTTATACCGTACTCCGTACCGTATTTGTGCCAAAAGACAGGAGAAGTGGTCTCTCAACCATACTATATATAGTATTACACCATGGGAAACATTCGCCATCCACGACGAGGAAGTTTACAGTTTTGGCCACGAAAACGGTCAAAGCATGCTTTAGCCAGACCGCGCTCTTGGGTGCAGGAAAGCAAAACGAAACCGTTAGCCTTTGTCGGCTATAAAGCAGGGATGACGCATCTGATGGTCGTTGATAATCGCCCTAAATCGTTAACGAAAGGCGAGAGCATTGCTGTCCCTTCAACGATCATTGAATGTCCGCCCATGAAAGCTGTCGGTGTTTCTTTCTACAGCAATACTTATAACGGACTGAGAAAAACGGCATCAATCATGTCGGCTCATCTTGACAAGGAATTAGCCAGAACTATTCCACTTCCAAAAACTCCCAAAACTGAGTTTCCTGCCCAGTTTGATGACCTGCGGTTACTGATTCAAACCATTGCTCCCAACACCAAACGGCCACAACTTCTGGAGATTGGCATTGGCGGAACGAAAGATGATAAAGTGAAGTATGCTCACACGATGCTCGATAAGGAAATAAATATTAACGACGTCTTCCAGCCGGGCAATAGTTTAGACGTTCATGGTGTCAGCACCGGAAAAGGTTTTCAGGGAACTGTCAAACGATATGGTGTTCCCATCCGACAGCATAAAGCCGAGAAAACAAAACGGGGCATTGCCACGTTAGGCTCATGGACACCAAAACGAGTTGAATGGACCGTCGCCCAGTCAGGAAAAATGGGCTATCATCTCCGCACGGAATATAATAAGCAGATTCTTAAAATTGGCACTCAGGTCAACGAGGTTAATCCACAAGGCGGCATCATCCGCTACGGTTTGGTTCAAAATACATATCTGTTAGTCAAAGGTTCCGTCGTTGGCCCGCAAAAAAGAGCAGTGGTCATGACGCCCAGTTTCCGGCCGAATCTGCAGATGACCAAAGAAGCGCCGGAAATCAAATACATTTCCCACTAAACCATGAAACTTCCTATTATGTCGACACAGCGAACGAAGAAAGGAGAACAAAATCTCCCGGTTCAGTTTCAGGAAGAGTATCGCCCCGATTTGATTGCCCGAGCGGTACGAGCTGTTCAGAGCCATACCCGACAATCGTATGGTGCTTCCGCTGCTGCCGGGTTGCGCCACTCTCATAATGTCAGCAAACGGCGACGCAATTATCGAACCAGCTATGGGAAAGGTATCAGCCGTGTCGCTCGAAAAATTCATACCCGACGGGGCACGCAAATGGGCTGGGTGGGAACATTTTCTCCCCAAACTGTCGGTGGGCGACGAGCTCATCCGCCGAAAGCCGCCACCATTCGCGTTCAGGAAATTAATCAGAAAGAAAAGCGAAAGGCCATTCGTTCCGCCATTGCCGCGACCATCAATAAAACAGTGGTGATACAACGTGGCCATCGGCTTCCTCTCGACTATCCTTTTGTTATTGCCGCAGAATTTGAAACAGTAGATAAAACAAAAGATGTGGAAAAAGCCTTGGTAACCTTAGGTTTTACCGCAGAATTGGCACGTTCATCTCAGGTTAAAGTGAGAGCTGGAAAGGGAAAACGGCGGGGAAGAAAATATCAGGGAAAGAAAGGCCTGTTGGTCGTGGTAAGTAAAGCGTGTCCATTACAACAGGCTGCTAGTAATATTCCAGGGGTGGATGTCGTGGCTGTTAACGCCTTGAATGCCGACATCTTAGCGCCGGGAACGATGCCGGGTCGAATAACGCTCTGGACGGAACAGGCCATTGAAGAACTCAGCACTCATAAATTATTTATGTAACTGTATGAACTGTATGTAATCCCATGCAACCAACACAAAAAAGAAACAGGATTAAGAATCGCAGTTCCAATCTATCAGCTGACATTATTATCAAGTATCCGTTATCAACAGAGAAATGTATCCGGCAGACAGAATATGAAAATAAGCTGGCGTTTGTCGTCGCTCAGAAAGCGACCAAAGCTGATGTTAAGAAAGCCGTGGAACAACTATTTAAAGTCAAGGTCATCAAAGTAAATATGCAGAATTCATTTAGCGGCGAGAAGAAAGCGTTAGTCAAATTAAGTCCTGCCCATCTGGCGTCAGATGTCAGTGCAGATTTAGGGTTAATTTAGGTGGATCATGGGTAAAAATTTAATTCAGCAACGACGGGGACGAGGAACAAATACGTATCGCTCTCCCAGCTTTCGCTTCCTGGGTGAAGTCAAACATTATCCTCAAGAGACGACAGGAATCGTGACGGATCTGGTTCATTGTGCTGGACATAGCGCGCCATTGATGGAAATCGCCTTACCAAATGGCGAAAGTACGTTAGCCTTTGCGCCGGAAGGATTAAAAGTGCAAGATCAAGTTGCACTGGGAACGACAGATGTACGTCTCGGCAATGTCTTGCCACTGTCAGCCATTCCCGAAGGGACAGCGGTGCATAACCTCGAACTGCATCCGGGAGATGGCGGGAAAATCGTTCGCGCCTCAGGAACATTTGCCCGTGTCATCGCCAAGACGGAACAGGGTGTGTTGATCAAGTTGCCTTCACGGCGTGAAAAATTATTTTTACCACAGTGCCGCGCCGCTATTGGCGTCGTCGCGGGATCGGGCCGACCGGAAAAACCATTCCTGAAAGCCGGAACTCACTATCATCGTATGCGGGCCAGAAATAAATTATATCCTCATGTCTGCGGAATATCCATGAATGCGGTCGATCATCCTTTTGGCGGGAAAGGGTCCCATACCAAAGGCCGGCCAACTCAATCACCACGTGATGCGCCGCCGGGACGAAAAGTGGGAAAGATCGCACCAAGAAGGACAGGGAGGAAGAATAGGTAAACATGAACATTATCAAATCAATTGCATTATCAGGAGCACTTGCTTTAGCTAGTTGTTACAGTAGGGATAATATTCATCAATACGATGTAAACTTTTTCCTAAATGATGTTCGTTGTGTTAGAACCATCGAAGAAAAAGTTAGGACTACATATATAGCTGAATTTAAATGGGATCAGGAATCTATAAGCACTAAAATCGTTGATGCAAAATGTTTGTATCAACCTCAGTATAAGAGTTATTTCGAATGCGCAGGAGGGATGTGCTGGTAAACATGGCTTTAACACTAACAGAAATCGCAGGTGGTTTAGTCGGTATCGCACAGATTGGTTTTCTGGGATGCATCGTATATGGTTCTTCCAATGATTTTTATACTGGACGCAGAGTGGACAGGGAGGAAATCATCAACACAGAAAAAGAGTGTAGGCCTGAACTAACATTTACGAGATCGTTTGCAATCAAAGATCGTCGATACGTCGCTGGAATTGCTCTCCCATTTACCGCAAGAGAGCTCAAAATAAATGAAATTGAAACACAATGTGAGTGGACTTATTATCGTCACTTGGCAGAGCTGGTTCGGTTTGCAGTTGCCGAACGAGAACTATTTCCTGACGGAACGGTAAAAGTCCTCTGGGATCCGGGAAATAAATATAAATCATCGACAAACAATTCAATAAATAGGTAAAAATAAATTAGCACCGCTACTATAAAAATGGCCAAAGAATTTCACTGGTATGGGAAAACGGAAGAAGAAGTCAAGCGGATGGAATTGCGAGATTTCCTGCCGTTAGTTCCGGCCAGAACACGACGATCATTAGAACGCGGATTTACTGATTTACAGAAACGGCTGCTGCAGAAAGTCAATAGTAATCATCGTAACATTCGCACTCATTGCCGCGAGATGGTGATCATCCCGGCGATGTTGGGGAAGAGTATCAAAGTTCATAACGGGAAAGAATTCATTCCCGTCATCATTACGATAGAAATGCTGGGGCATCGTCTGGGCGAATTTGTCATGACCAGAAAATCAGTGAAACATAGTGCCGCCGGCATTGGCGCCACCAGATCAAGTAAAGCAGTCTCAGCACGATAAAACCATGGCAGACCTCCTTACAGCAACAGCACGGAAAAACGAAACAGAGAAAAGTGCTCCCGCACCGGCTCCCTCGGCGATAGCCCGAGCCCGAGATCTTCCCATTTCCACCAAGCATGCCACGATGGTCTGTCACGCCATCCGGTATAAAAATACAGCCGCCGCAAAGAAATATTTACAGGAAGTCATTCAGTTAGAGCGAGCGGTCCCTCACCCCCGATTTAATTTTGATTTGGGGCATAAGCCCGGCATGGGTCCGGGGCGGTATCCCATTAAAGCCGCAAAAGAAATCCTGAAACTGGTTAAGAATGTGGAAGCTAATGCTCAGGTGAAGGGACTAAATACAACTATCTTAAAAATCACGAAATTAATGGCTAATAAAGCGTCCATTCCGCAACGCGGGGGGCGAGTTCCCGGCGCGGCCAAATCCAGCAATTTAGATATCGAAGTGAAAGAGCGTCGGGGCGAAAGCAAAATCGAAGCGAAACACAAAAAATTCCAGCAGAAAGGCGCGTCAAAAACATCAACGGAGAAAAAAAATAACGAAACAAATAAAAGATAACCCGAGAAAAAAACCATGATTGAACGTACTTTCATTATCCAGAAAACGAAAGAGTACTACCTTAAGAAGTACATTCGCAGCCGGCTTAATAATGTCGGCATCTCCCAGATTAAACTCAAGAAAATCCCGCTGGGTGAAAAGATCATCATCTATACCAGCCGGCCAAGTTTAGTGGTCGGTTCCCGGGGAGCCAATATTAAAGATTTAACCCGCATCCTGAAAAAAGAATTTAGTCTGGAAAATCCGCAGATTGAAATTAATGAAGTGAAAGATCCGTTCCTGGACGCCCAGATGGTGGCAGAAAAAATCGCTTCGTCGTTGGAACGGTTTGGTTCGGCTCGTTTTAAAAGTGTGGGACATAAAATCATGGAAAATGTGATTAATTCCGGCGCTTTAGGCGTGGAATTGATCATCTCCGGCAAAATTCCCGGAGCGCGAGCGAAAAGCTGGCGGTTTTATCAGGGGTACTTAAAAAAATGTGGCGATATCGCGGTGGAAGGAGTGCGTTCCGCTCAAGCCAGTGCCTTGTTGAAAAGTGGAATTATCGGTATTAAAGTCGCGATCATGCCGCCGGGCTTGAAATTGCCGGATCATATTGAAATCCTGGAACAGTCCGTGAAATCAGACGAGGAAATTCCCGTGGTGGCAGAAGAAGAAAAGAAAGTTAAGAAAAAGCGGCCGCCACGTAAAAAAACTGTGAAGAAGAAAGGGGAAGGAACTCTGGGAACGGCGGCAGATCAATCCCACGCAGCCCATCAACCAGTGCCCAAAGTTCTCGCCGAGGATCAAGTTCCCTCTGCGGCGCAGGAACCAGACGCGGAGATCAGCAGTGAAATCACCAGTGAAACATATCACTCAGAACAATCGCCACAACAATCATCAGAACAATCATCAGAACAACCATCAGAACAATCAACAGTGATCGAGGAAAAATCATGAAAACAATCAGTGAATGGCGAACTCTGTCTGCTGAACAACTCCTGACGCGTCTTGCCGAATTGCGTAAAGAGCTGCTGAAACTCAATGCCGGTGTCGCTACGGGAGTTAATCCGGCCAATCCCGGCAATCTTAAAAAAACAAAGAAAAACATTGCCCGAGTGCATACGTTATTAAAAGAACAGGAGGTTCGCAGGTAAACGATGGTGGGAGTCTGCAACCAATGTGGCTTGCCGCAAGACCTTTGTGTCTGTGCGACGATTGCGCGCGAACAGCAAAAAATCAGCGTGCGGATTGAGAAAAAAAAATTTGGAAAAAAATATACGATCATCAGCGGCGTGGGCAAAGAGGTTAACCTGGACGAAATCTTCCGGGCCTTGAAAAACAAGTTTGCCTGTGGTGGCACGGCTAAAAGTGGCGAAATCGAGTTACAAGGCGATCATACCGCCAGAATGAAAGCAGCGTTGGTTGACCTGGGATTTCCTGAGGAAACCATTGAGGTTAACGCGTATTCATGAGCCGCGCAGGAATGAAAAAAATCCTGGCTGGGGAATTGATTGGCCGGGAAGTGGAAGTGGTAGAATCGTCCAACGCCAGTGTTCGCGGCATGAAAGGGATCATCATCAATGAAACCAAAATGACCATTACTATCCGCCAGCAGGGGAAAAAGAAAATGCTGCTGAAAAATACAATCACGATGAATATCAACGGCACCATCGTTCCTGGGAAGGAATTGCTGGGCCGGCCGGAAGAGAGAATAAAATGGCAATGACAACCACAACGAAAATGATACCAAGAACGGTACTGGGAATACCTGGGCTGCAACAGCCTTGTACTGACAGAAAATGTCCTTTTCACGGTGAAATTACGGTAAAGAAAGAACTTTTCCGGGGAAAAGTCGTGAAGCGGGACATCAATCGTTCCGCGACCATTGAATGGTTCAGCTCTCATCAGGTCCCTAAATATGAGCGGGTAGAATTGCGGCGGTCACGGATGCGAGTTCATAATCCTTCCTGCCTGAATGCTCAGATTGGTGAGGAAGTGCTGGTGGCAAAAACCAAGCCGTTAAGTAAAACGAAGCATCATGTTATCATTCAAAAGATTCAAAAAAATAGTCTTCAGGTGAATTCATGAAAGCACTCTCAAGTCGAGTTGGTCGGCCACTGCCGCTGCAGGGTACACTGGAAGTCTGCGACAATTCCGGTGCGAAACTGCTTAAAATTGTAGCCGTAAAAGGACACAAAACTGTTCGTGGGCGTGTTCCGGCTGCCGGTATTGGCGACATGATCCTAGGTTCGGTAAAGAAAGGTAAATTAGAGATGAGAAAGACTGTTGTTCCCGCCGTTATTGTCCGTCAACGCAAGGAATTTCGCCGGGCTGATGGCACGAGAGTTCAGTTTGAAGATAATGCCGCCGTGGTGTTAAAAGATGATAAAGGCAATCCGAAAGGCACGATTTTCAAAGGCCCGATTGCTAAAGAAATCGTGGACCGTTGGCCTGCCGTGGGCAAGGTTGCAAGTATGGTAGTATAAAGAAAAAAATAATGATAAAAAATAATGATAAAAACAGTATAATAATATATATAATAAAAAGTAAAGATACAGAAAAATAAGGATATCACAATGGCCCTTCCCTCATTTTCAACATCGTGGAAAAGCAGTACGCAGCCGCGAAAGCAGCATAAATATATTCATCATGCTCCGCTGCATACGAAGCAGAAAAGCGTTCATGTCCACCTCTCTCCGGAACTGAGAAAAAAATATCATTTCCGTAACGTGCAGGTCAGGAAAGGCGATAAAGTCAAACTGCTCCGCGGCCAATTCGCCAAAAAGGAAGGTAAAGTAGACATAGTTGACCTGAAATGGGGGAAATTATTCGTTACGGGCATTGAGCAGATCAAGAAAGACGGTACGAAACGGCCATACCCCTTACATCCTCACAATCTGATGATTTTAGAATTGGATTTGGGTGATAAGTATCGTAAAGCAAAACTAGAATCAAAATCAAGCCCGATATTAAAATCCAGTTCAAGTCCAATATCAACAGCAAATCCCGTAAAATCAAATCCCATAAAATCAAATGTACCTGAATCGGGAAAACCAATAAGGAAAACAACAGCGACAACACACCATGAAAAATCACTTGAAGAGCATCAATACGCCTAAAAGCTGGATCATTCCACGGATTCGCGGGAAATATACGTTTCACCCGACGTCGAGCGGCCATCCCTTTGAGTTTGGCTTGCCTTTAGGTATCATCCTGCGGGATATTCTGAAACTGGCTCAGACGGCAGCAGAAGTCAAGAAATTATTATGCACACAAGAAATCCTGGTTGATGGCCGAAAGAGAACCGATCATCGCGTGCTGGTAGGCCTGTTTGACGTCATTTCAATTCCATTATTGAAGAAATCCTATCGGGTCGTGCTTGACAGCAAAGGCCGACTCATCATCAAGGAGATTCCAGCGGCAGAAAGCAATCTTAAACCCTGTAAGATCATCGGGAAAACGATTTTGCCGGGAGGAAAAGTCCAAGTGCATCTTCATGACGGAAAAAATATAATCCTATCGCAGAAAGTCAAAGTAGGTGATACCATCATGATGGAATTGCCAGGATTAAACGTAAAGGCCATTTTCCCCTTACAGCTTGGCGCCGCCGTCTTTTTAACCAAAGGGAAACATAGCGGCGATGTGGGACAACTTAAAATCATTATCGGACAAGAAGCGGTCTATACCTCTCAAGGCAAAGATGTGGAAACCAGTAAAGAGTATGTCTTTGTCCTTGGTGAAAAAACAGCACAAATCACTCTCTAACACCATGGCCACAACCACCACTAAAACCGCTTTCGTGAACCCCATGAAAACCGTTTCGGTAGCTCAAGTTACGTTAAATATGGGCGCAGGAAAGAATGAAGAGCTGTTGAAGAAAGGCCTGGTGCTGTTAGAAAAGATCTCTACGCCGATTAAACCGGTCAAAACGATCACCACAAAAAGGATTGCCGGATGGGGGTTGCGCCCTGGACTCGCTATTGGCTGTAAGGTCACAATCAGAAAAAATGCGGAACTACTGCTGAAACGCCTGTTGACCGCTAAAGGTAACATCATCTGCGCAAAAAACTTTGATCGGCAGGGTAATTTTTCCTTTGGCATTCCTGAATATATCGATATTCCCGGTTTAGCCTATGATCCTGATCTCAAGATATTAGGTTTGGATGTGGCCGTCACGTTGAAACGCCCGGGATTTCGTATCACTCAACGAAAAGTCCGCCCTACAACTATGGGAAAAAAACAGCATATCAGCAAAGAGGCCGCTATGGATTTTGTCCATAGTTTGGGAGTAGAAATTACCGAAAGAGAGGCAGCCCCATGAGTTACAGCCATTACGCCAAAGCATTTAAGCAATTAGATGCCAAACCTATTAAGAAAGCTAAATTTATTAAATTCAACCAGCCCAAAAAACGTTCCTGTGGCTTTTCACTGAGACGATGCAAGAATTGTGGACGGGTTCGCGGCCATATCAACAAGTACGGGCTGCATATCTGTCGGCAATGTTTTCGGGAAATGGCGTTGGGATTAGGATTTAAAAAATATGGATAAAAA
>JAHFRS010000003.1:0-6260 GCA_023266155.1 archaeon | reverse complement strand
AAAAACAACATACCATGTTAAATGACCCTCTGGCAGCAGGACTGTCTAAAATCATGAATGCCGAACGCGTCGGCAAGCGGGAAGTAGCGCTCAAGCCCGTTTCTAAAATGATGAAACAGGTTTTAGAGATTATGAATGAGCATCACTATGTTGGATCCTATGAAGAAACTCAAGACGGCCAGGCCGGGCTGCTGAAAATAAATTTATTAGGAAATATCAACAAGTGCGGCGTGATTAAACCACGCTTCTCTGCTCCCTATCGCGCCTTTGAAAAATGGGAGAAACGCTATCTTCCGGCGAAAGATTTTGGCATTTTAGTCGTTTCCACCCCGTTGGGCGTGATGACGCACATTCAGGCCAAGGAAAAAAAAATGGGAGGGAAGTTGTTAGCCTTCTGTTACTAATGATGGGAATGATGAAAAGACCATGAAAAAAATAACCCCGCAAACAGCCGTAACGAAGAAAAAATCCTGGCAAGAGGAACTGCTCTTACCACCTGGCGTGACGGCGCAGCTGCATGGTTCTGTCTTGAAATTAACTGGCGCACAAGGGGAAATTGAAAAAGTGTTTCGTTATCCTTTCATTGGAGTCTTATCGGAAGGGAATAAGATTATTCTGACCGCCTTGCGCAATGGGCGGCGGGAGCGGACAATTATCGGTTCATTTGCAGCTCATATCACCAACATGATCAAAGGTGTGCAAGAGCCGCACACCTATACTTTAAAAATATGTTCAGGCCATTTTCCGATGAGCGTGAGTACGAGTGCGACCGAATTCACCGTCAAAAACTTTTTAGGAGAAAGTGTCCCGCGGATAGCAGACGTTATCCCCCATGTCACCATCAAAGTGAATGATAAAGAAATTATTGTCAAGAGTGTTGATAAAGAAGCGGCGGGACAAATGGCGGCCAGAATCGAGCAGCTTTGCCGCATCACCAATCGTGATATTCGCATTTTCATGGACGGCATTTGGATTATTAATAAATGTGGGAGGAATGTAGCCACATGAGCACCACACCATTATTAGCAGTACGTCACGCGCAGAAACGGCGAAAACCTTTATTTGTCGTCAAAGAAGCTCATCATGGCGGTGGGCGGGTCAAGTGGCGCTGGCGCGCAGCCCGCGGTATTCACTCCTATGTTCGGCAGATGCATCGGGGCCGGCCGGCCATGCCTACTCCTGGGTTTGGCGCGCCTAAAGCAGTATATGGCCTTCACCCTACGGGACTGGAACCGATTGTCGTGCATACCATTTCACAACTTGTCGCGTTGAATCCGACTCGGCAGGGAGCGATTCTGGCGTCGACACTGGGACAGAAAAGAAGATTTGAGCTGCTGAACGTGGCGACGTCTAAAAAAATTATGATTCTTAATGTGCGTGATACCGGGAAAGCTATCGAAAAGATTTCTGCGGCTATTGCCCGCCGTAAGCAGGCGAAACAAAAAAGGCTCGTAACAAAACAACAGAAGCTGGAAGAGAAAAAATCGGCTGGGCAAAAAAAGAACAAAGAGAAAAACAAAGAAAAAGATCATCAGAAATCCAAAAATGCTCAGGAGAATGAGGGGGCAGCAGTGTCTGCCGAAGTGACAGCAGAGCAAACCCAAGAGAAAGAGAAACAAGAGAAAGAATTTGCTGAAAAAATCATCATTCAAAAAACATGAACCAAAAACGCTTATTAGCCGCAAAAGCACTGAAGACCGCTTCGTCCAAGATTAGATTCCTGCCCTCAGCGTTGCCGGAGATCCAGAAAGCGATCACGAAATCAGATATTCGGGGCTTAGCGGCAGTCGGAAAAATCCTCTATGATGAAACTAATGCTCAATCACGAGGGCGAGCCCGGCAGATTCAGCAGCAGAAAAGGAAAGGTCGCCAGAAAGGGCGCGGCAGTAAAAAAGGCCCCCAGTATTCCCTCGTCACTCGAAAAGAACGGTGGATCAACACCATCCGCGCCCAACGAAAATTCCTGTTCAAGTTGCGGGAAAAAAGCTTATTATCACCGCTCAATTATCGCCTGCTTTATGTTAAAAGCAAGGGTGGTTATTTTAGGAACGTACGGCATATCAAGTTATACCTTACGGAGCAAAATCTAATTCAGACGAAAAAAGCGACAATGCCGACAGAGTCAGGTAAAACGATGAGAACATAAAAATCATGGCGAGCAAAAAACATCTCACAGTTGCGTACCGCCGGAAGCGAGAGAAGCGTACTGATTATCATAAGCGGTTACAGCTGTTGTTATCACGCAAACCACGCTTGGTGGTGCGCCTGAGCAACCGCCGTATCATTGCCCAGATCGTTGAATACCAGCCTCACGGCGATATCGTGCTGGCGGGCATGGATTCCGAAAGCTGCTTAAAAACGCGTGGCTGGGATTCATCATACAAAAATACGCCCGCAGCCTATGCGTTAGGGTTACTCCTTGGCAAAAAAGCCGTGGCCAAAGGCTGTCCTGAAGCGGTTTTAGATACCGGTTTTCGCGCCGGATTAAAAGGAGGAAAATTATTTGCCCTCTTGAAAGGAGCACTTGATGCCGGATTAAAAGTTCCTTATGGTGAAGGTATTTTTCCCCCGGAAGAGCGGCTATGGGGAAAACATTTAAAAAATGGCGGACACAAGGTCTTGCCCGTGATCATGAAAATCAAGAATGAAATTATGGAAAAGAAATAAATAATAATAATAATAATAATAATAATAAAACAAAATACTTACACTATGGTTAAACTGCCAGATCAGCCTGTCGAGGTTCCTATAAAAGGAGCTCTTGTGGAAAAGCTGCCGGAGATAGAAGAAGTTCCTGAAATTCAGCGGGAATGGAAACCAGTAACTGCGTTAGGCCGGCTGGTAAAACAAGGTAAAATCACTGAGATCAATGATGTTTTCTCTCAAGGCCATAAAATCATGGAAGCGGAAATTACGACGGTTCTGCTGCCGGATCTGGAAGAGGATCTGTTGCTCATCGGACAGGCGAAAGGGAAATTTGGCGGCGGGCAACGGCGGATTTTTCGCCAGACACAGAAAAAGACACAAGAAGGCAACAAACTTAAATTTACCACCTGTGCTTTAGTCGGCAACAGAAATGGCTATGTGGGTGTAGGTCTTGGAAAAAGCAAAGAAACGGTGCCTTCGCGTGATAAAGCCCGTCGCACTGCCAGGCTTCATTTAATGAGAGTTAGGCGTGGCTGTGGCAGCTGGGAGTGTAACTGTCAAACACCTCATTCTATTCCCTATACTGTTTTGGGAAAATGCGGCTCGTCAGAAATTCTGTTAATTCCCGCGCCTAAAGGGAAAGGGCTGTGTGTGGAAAAAGAAGCGGCAAAAATATTAGCATTCGCTGGCATTAAAGATGTCTGGAGCAAGACTTTTGGCCAGGCTAAGACCAAATTAAACTTAATCGGTGCGGTGCTGGATGCCCTGCAAAAATTATCTCAGGTGAAAGTTCGCGCACAAGATTTTCAAACGTTAGGTATTGTTGACGGAAAAATAACCGGCTCAGACCTTAGACCTCCTGTCATTGCTCCTGAGCAGGTTGTCGTGGAACCAGCAGTTATAGCAGCAGTGGAACCGATCGACGTTGAGGGAGCCGAAGTTGAGGGAGAAGCATGAGCATGACTGAAAAAAAGAGCGGCAAATTTGTGAAACTTGCCGTGGTGTTGGTACGGGGACAGGCAGAATTAACTCAGCCCATGCTGGATACGCTTACCTCCCTGCGACTGTATCGCAAGAATACCTGTGTGGTGGTGGACGATACGCCGGTGATCAGGGGCATGATTACCATGGTGAAAGATTTTGTCACCTGGGGAGAAATCACGGAAGAAGTGTTTCAAGAATTAGTGCAAAAGCGGGGGAAAATTTTTCTTGCCCGGCAGCAGGATGGACATAAAATCTATTCTTACAAGACCTTGCAGGTGCAGGGGAAAAAATATAAACCTTATTTTACCTTAAACCCACCGCGGAAAGGCTTTGGCCGGAAAGGAATCAAGATGGCGTTTGCGGCTGGCGGAGCTCTTGGCTATCGAGGCGAAAAAATAAATGATTTACTGAAGAGGATGATGTAACATGGGAAAAGGAACTAGACCAATCATGATCGATTTGAATGAAAGAAGCCTTTTAAGAGAAGGAGGGGATATTGTTTATAACCCGTTTGCTGCGGACTATTTTGATGCAGAGCCGGAAGAAGGGCTGGCGGAAGATGAGCTGAGAGAAGAGAGCAAGTATCAACCCTCTGGCTCTTTATTCTCGCCTTTGTCTGCTCAAGAACAGCATCATTATCGCCAACCAGCGGCAACCAGCAACGTGGAGAGTTTCGTGAATGGACAGCCGCTCAGTAAAGTTCAATTCGATGTTCACGGCAATTATATTGGTTATAGTGAAACGGAAGAACAGGGAGAAAAACGAAGATGGTAGTTCACCGGCGTAAAAAAGTAGTACGGTATCGTGGACACACGACGCATGGCGGCGGACACCGCAAAAAAAGAAGAGGATCAGGTTCTCGTGGTGGACGGGGAAACGCCGGGACAGGAAAACGTTCCGGCCATAAGAAGGATAAGTATCATACGCCGATTGGCAGGAGAGGGTTCACCAGCAAACGGCCGGCAGCAGGAAAAGCGATTAACCTCGGTTATTTTACCTCCGCAAAAGTATCACGATTAGTACAGAAAGGCTTGGCCACCCAGGAAAAAGGCCACATTACAATTAATCTGGAAGTCTTAGGATATGCCAAATTGTTAGCGACAGGCACACCGATGGCCAAATTACGGTTCATCGCCGCTTCTTGGAGTGCTCATGTTGAAGAAAGGCTTAACGCAGTTGGCGGAACGATCCTTCGCGCAAAGCACACTGATTCTGGAGAGGCAGTGGAGGCGTGAAGGCCACATGTCTTTTCTTGACGCCATTATTGTTCATCTTCCTGAAGTTCGTGGGCCCTTACAAAAGCGGCTGCCATTCAAAGAGAAATTAAAATGGACTTTATTGATTCTGGTGATTTTTTTTGTGATGGGGCTGATTCCCCTGTTTGGCTTGGGAGAAAATGCCTTACAGCAATTTGAATTCCTGTCCATCATTCTGGGAGCCTCGTTTGGCAGCATCATTTCCCTTGGTATCGGCCCTTTGGTCACGTCATCGATTGTGTTGCAATTGTTGGCCGGAACGGGAATTTTAAAATTTGATCTCAATACACAAGAAGGCCGCAAAAAATTTCAGGGGCTGCAGAAATTACTCTCCATTTTTTTCATCATCTTTGAAGCAGGAATTTACGTCTTTATGGGTGGCCTGGCGCCCTCTCCCGCTTTAGTTGGCACGCCGCTTTTTTTTCAGATGCAACTGTTGCTGGTGTTCCAGTTATTTTTAGGCGGGCTGATCATCATGCTGATGGATGAAGTCGTCAGTAAATGGGGATTTGGCTCAGGCATTAGCTTGTTCATCGCGGCCGGAGTCGCGCAACAGATTTTCATCCGCGCATTTAATTTTTTACCGTCGCCCACCAATCCTGACATTGCCGCAGGAGCTGTTCCGGCGTTGTTCCAATCGTTAGCTATCGGCGACGTGACGACAGCGGGGCTGCAGATTGCGGCCTTGGTATCAACGGTCGTCGTCTTTGCCGTCGCGGTGTACGGTCAAGCGATGAAAGTGGAAATCCCGTTAGCTTTTGGCCGTGTCCGTGGGTATGGGATGAGATGGCCGCTGAACTTTTTTTATACGTCAAACATTCCAGTCATTTTAATGTCCGCATTACTCGCGAATGTCCAATTGTTTGCCCGTTTACTGGAGAAATGGGGCTATCCCCTGATGGGAACGTTTTCTGGCAATACGCCCGTCAGCGGACTCGTGTATTGGCTGAATTCACCGGATCTGGTGCAAAGTATTATCCGGGGAAGTTTTACCTGGTCGATGCTAGGACAGTCGTTCATTTACATTATGTTATTTATGGCTGGTGCGGTTATCTTCAGCATCTTCTGGGTGCAGACGGCGAATATGGATGCGGCATCTCAAGCCAAGCAAATTCTGGCGGCAGGACTGCAGATCCCTGGATTTCGGCAGGATGAACGGGTGCTAGAAAAAATATTGAAACGGTACATCTGGCCGCTGACCATTGTGGGAGGAGCTGCGATTGGACTGTTAGCTGCGGTCGCTGACTTAACAGGCGCGCTGGCACAGGGAACAAGTATCGTCTTGACGGTGATGATCATCTATAAGATGTATGAAGAGATTGCCAAGCAGCACCTGATGGATATGCATCCGGCGATGCGAAAGTTTATGGAGTG
>JAHFRS010000141.1 GCA_023266155.1 archaeon | reverse complement strand
GTTGCGGTGGAAAAGAGAAATTGGGAGGAAAAGTTTAAATAGAAAGTAAACGGCTTCCATTTTCATTATGGGTCAGGATCTTAAGAAATACGTTGGAAAGTGTATTGCCGTAGCCGAAGGGCAGGTAATTTCTTCGGGACAAACAAGATTAGAAGCGTACCGAAAAGCAAAGGAACTTTACCCCCATAAACATTTGACCTTGCGATACGTTCCAACAAAAGAGGAGACCTTAACGTTTCTATGAAATTCATGTACCAGCTTTGGGAAGGGGAAGATCTTCCCATCGTGCCTCTCACTTTAAAAGGGAAAGAAGAGTGGATCGATTTCGATGCTTATATTGATACGGGAGCCAGTTTTTGTCTATTTCCGGCAGATGTTGCTGAAATCCTTGGTGTCCGTCTTGAAGAAGGAGAGATTCGGAAAATGCTGCTGGGTGACGGGAATGCTCTCACAGCTTATCTCCACAACCTTCCGGTTTCCCTCGCCGGAAAAGAGTTCCTTGCGCCCATCGGATTCTCGAAAGGACTGGGTACAAATCTGGCCATTATGGGGAGAAGAGGAGTTTTTAATCAGTTCATTATTTGCTTCCACGAAAAGGAAAAAACAGTGGAGTTTGAACCAATCAACTAACTTTTATTGAATCATAAATCCCTCACATTTGAATCCTCCACATTCATCGTCGTCTTTCCCGCGGCAATCGGCTGTGAATTCCAGCAGCCGTACGATATGTCGGCAGAAACAGCAGCAGCTCCATTTGTTCCCTTCATGAAAACAGAGAAAGTAAACTCATAACGTCAATTCTTCCGGTCCTTTCCCGCCTAAAACTCGCCATAGTGCCAATATGTCATGAGCTGCCCGCAATTCCATTTTCTCCCTCGCAAAGATGCTCAAGAGCATCCGCACTTTATATTTCTGACAGAGCCCGATGTTAAACATCATCCTGGCTATAATGAAACCTTGAGACGTGGCCTGAAGAAGGTCATGAACAGAAAAGACTATGGTCTTGCCTTTTTCTGCCGCAATCTTACAGAGAACTTGATTCAGCCCGCTACGAACAAAATGGACACTATCTTTCGGGAACATTGTTTCTGGCGAAAAAATGAATTTTATGGATGTCTTTTCCAGGACATACCGCAGCATGTCCTCATCATGAGGATGATACAAAATGAGTTTGCCTTGAGCCTTACTGATGGCGTGAAGAATTTCTGATGGTGATTGCGCGTCCAGTACCAGAAAATCTCTCTCGATGCATAACAGGCGGGTAAATCCTAGTTTGACGCTTAACTCGCTTATTTCCGGTGAGGGAGGAATGACAATAAGGTTATCCATACACCGCTCAACGTCGACCTACTATAAAAAGATAGCGACTGTTGATTTCACTAAAGTAAAGGAGCAACATTTATAAAACCTTGTTGTTCTGAGAGAAAAATGATTCAAGAAAATCTCCCTGGTCTGGACGATATTGTCAACAGAGTTGTTGGGGCACATCTGGTGCAGCAGAGTTCCCCGCTACACCTTTCCACGGAAGCGGTACGGAGATTTCATGTGGAAGTGAATGTAGGATATTGGTCCTTGGGGCGGAAAGACTTAATAGCCCACGGAGCAATTAAAAAGGCGGTGCGAAGATATTTGGAGAGAGAATATGCCTATGTTGAAGAAAGGGAGCCAAATCCTTTAAAGCCCGGAAGAATGATGATTGTAGGGGCACATTACCAGAAACGATAAGCACTGAACCGGAGTCCTGCTAGAGGACATCGGGGAGAATGTATGGAAATCGACTTATTTATCGAACGAGATAATAGTACTAAGAATATTTTATTTAGTGAATCTACTGTTCTAGAACTGCTGCGACACCTTAAAATCAATCCAGAAACAGTGATTGTAGTCAGAAATAATGAAGTGATAACTGAAAAAGAACTTCTGTGCGATAAAGATAAGATAGAACTGTTAAGTGTAATTAGTGGAGGATAAGGATGAATATTTTATTTTTATATGAATTGGGCGGACATGATGAAGTTGCCGGTTTGCGCCAGGCAGGTCATGAAGTTAATTTTATATCTACCGCCCGCTGGGCATATGAAGAATTATCGAAAAAAAAATATGAAGCAATAATTATTCATGGAAGCGACGATATGCCGGTTAAAGATGGACGGTGCTTAAGCAAAATGGTGGGGGATGAATTTCCAGAAACTATTCGCATCTGTTATACGGGCGAAGTTTCCCGACATTATATGGACCAATTTATGAAAGAATTTGATGTTGTGGCATCTAAATTGTCGGGAGTGCGTGGCTTGCAAGCAATTATTAAGAAGATGCAAAAATGACCTGCCACAAATGCCCTGAAAACGCTGTCATTGAACTGCAGCATGGAAGCTTATGCAAAAATCACTTCCTCTCCTACTTTGAAGATAAGGTGTTCAAAACCATCAATAAATATAATCTCATTGATCGAAAAGATCGCCTGTGTGTCGCCGCCTCCGGAGGAAAAGATTCTTTGACAGTATTATATCTTACTAAAAAATATCTTGAAAAAAATAATATTCCCACCAATACTCTGTTTGCCTTGGCGGTTGATGAAGGGATCCATAATTACAGAGAAAAAACGTTGACTGACTTGAGAAAGTTTTGTACCGACCACAACATCCGACTAGAAATAGTCAGTTACAAACAAGAATTTGGACATACGTTGCAGGAAGCATATCCCGTTGTCAACAAAGGAACAAATAAAAAACCGTGTAATCTTTGTGGTGTTTGGCGGCGTTATTCACTCAATAAATATGCCCGCAAATTGGGTGCAACCAAAGTAATAACTGGCCACAATTTAGATGATGAAGCACAGGCTATTGTGATGAATCTGTTTAAAGCCAATACTGGTTTAGCCGCGCATCTGGGCCCTATTTCCGGACTGCAAGATCATGATTTATTCGTCCGCAGGGTCAAGCCTTTATATTTATGTCTGGAGAAAGAAACCAGGCTTTATGCCTTGCTCAAAGGATTTCAGGTACAATTTACCGAATGTCCGTATGCGCGCGATGGATACCGGTCGCAGATCCAGGATATGCTCAATGAATTTGAAGCAAAATATAAAGGCACGAAACAAGGAATTATTAATTCTTTTTTAGAATTATTGCCCTTGCTCAAAGAAAAAGAAACGAAAAGTACAGAAACAATCAAAGAATGTAGAGAATGTGGCGAGCCGGCTCACGCTGAGGTGTGTAATGCCTGTAAGATTGTTGAGGTGCTACGCAATGAAAGATGAAAGATATTCCAGGCAACGGGCACTTGCAGAAATAGGCGCGGGGCAGGAGAAGATTGAACATAGTGTTGTGGCTATCGTTGGAATAGGTGCCTTGGGTTCTGTGGCCGCCGATTTGCTGACACGAGCCGGTGTTAGAGAATTGATTCTTGTTGATCGCGATGTGGTTGAAGAAAGTAATTTACAGCGGCAAACTTTATATGAAGAAAAAGATGCGGGAAGAAGTAA
>JAHFRS010000140.1 GCA_023266155.1 archaeon | reverse complement strand
TTTATTTTTTTCAGGAAATCTAAGCTGGACAACCGTAAAAAAAGGAAAAACATCAATGCTTAATGTGATTGAAGAATTGGCAAAACAGAAAATATCCATCAAGATTCTCACACGCATTGAATTACCGGGTATTGAGAATATCATGAATGTTGCCTCCATCAATCAACGGCTAGCAAGAGAGGCAATTGAAATACGCCATGCACACCACCCTTTACGAGGATTAATTGTAGATACAAAGATTGCCAGATTCAAAGAGATTAAAAACCCTGCAGATTTCAAGCAGGGAGAGTTGACCAAGCAGATGGTAATTTCTTACAGCATCCATGATGAAGAGTGGGTGGAGTGGATCAAGAAAGTATTTTGGCATTTCTTTCGTCCTGCCATCCCTTATAAGAAAAGGATCAAAGATTTAGAAAGTATACAGAAATTGTTGTGAATGAGATTGGTTTAAAGATGGTGAATGACATTGATTTAAAGATATTCTAGCTCTTTTCTAAAATATTTTCCTTTGACGGTCTCAGCCCGAAAATATTCCACCAGCTGAAACACCAATTCTGGAAATAATTCCCCCGCAATACCTTTGATACTCAGAGCATACTCATTGGAATCTGGCATTCTATCGTAATGAACCGCGACCTTCTTCCCTCCAACATCAATCTGCAATTCAAAACCAAAAGTATTTTTAATGGTAGGAATGGCGCTGCCAACATCATGAGAACTTCGATAGTCTATTTTAGCTGGGATTTTCTGCTCTTGTACAGAAAGTTGTCCGGTAAAGTGAACTTCATTGCAACCAAGTAGCTCACCAAAACTATCTTCAACCAATTGCCGTTCTTCGATGGTGACAATCTCTCCCGAAATAAGACGTTCAGACTGATCCTGTTGGTCTTGTTGATTCCGTATTTTCATGCGAACCCTATCGCCATCTTGTTTCGTGCCGCAACTTCCATCATAAAGATAACTGTTTTTGGTCCTTCCAACGTAAACGTATTGGCGAAGAACATCTTCATACAACACTAACCGGGGAACTTTCATTAAAATCAATGCTCGGAGTAATCGGGCGAGGAGTACTTCGTTGGTATTGCTCAGCTGGTACTCTGATTGTAGTAGAGGAGAGGAGGTGTATTCATCATAACTGCCAAGAATAGGAAGTATATTGCCTCTGGGATCAGCAACATCCAATATTTTGAGACGCTGGGAAAACACTTCAGCCACACGATCCAGCACTTGTGCTGAACGGCCATAGTCATTGAGTTTATCTCGAGGGATAACAACGTTTCCTGAAGGATATAAGAGAAAATTAAGCCTCCCTTTGACGTTCGCATCAAATTCAATAAGTTTACTTTCATCGTCAGGTAATCCTCTTTCGGTTCTGCGTATTTCTCCAAAAGTATCATGATGGATTACTACTCTGTCGGCAAAGCAAGATTCATCGCTCATGATCCTCAGATAGATGCCACTTCCAATAAGACCGCTAAAGTAAGGGGTAAGCCGGTTGATACGTTGAACAAGATTTTGTATTCTACTTCTTAGAAAGTGCTCTTTTTCATCATTATCAATCAGCGCAAGACTTGTGTCTTCTTCTGCACGGATTAATGCAGTTTCTGTTGAGAGGGTTGGAGTGGATGAGGTCGTTTTTATTTCTTGCAGAGGTGCATACCCACAAATTTTTTTTCCGAGAGCCGTACGTATATCGGCATTTAATCTCCCTACATCTAATTTAAATTCAGCAGTAAGATAAGCAGCAAGTTCAATCCCTGCAAACTCCAGATCCCCCAGATGTTTATGCAGTTGTGAATTCAAGATTTCTAAATCAGCTTTTTTTGCGACAAGATCATCAAGAGTCAAGTGAAAACGTCGGGAATAGACATCCTTCTCAGTTTCTAACTCTTGTCGAACCAATTGCAGGGTGAAAATGTCGTGGTTGGTGTACGCTTCAGACGCTGCTTTAAACAATCGCAGATGTTTGCCCTCAGAATCTCTATCCGGATGAGTGATCAATACAATTTTCCGATACAGCGCTTTACAGAGAGTTTGATCTTCTGGTGAAAGATGGGGGGTGATGGCATTTGGTGAAGCTTGAGATTCTTCAAGTATCCATTCCAGAAATTTCTCTTGTTGCTGTGGAAAATAGGATTCTAAAATCTTTCTCTCTTGCTGGCGAATCAACAGAATCTCTTCTTTAAAGTCATCAGAAATTCTTCCCATGACTGCTAAAATAGAATCATAGGCACCTTTGAGCTGCTGATATTTTCCTTCTAATGAGCCAATTTCTGTGCGTAGATTAGCTTCGGTTTTAATCCGTTCTTCTGGAATGGCAAGAGCATCTGGCGGGAAATCAGTCATTTGGACTTTAAAAACAGCGTTATTTATAAATTTATCACTTAAAAATGAGTATAATATCTGGCCCTGTCGCAAGTTCCACAAACAGGTAAAGCAGGTGCTGTGTTGCATATTTAATCTTTAATTATGATCACGAGGATTCCAGCTGATGTCATTCTGAAGATGCATAAATCCATGAATCTCACCAACAATTTTAGAAAGATCAGGGACAAGAACCTTGATACCGTTGCGAGCAAATAGCAAATGAACTTCCTGAAAGAGGTCATAATGCTGGCACAAGCTGCCGTGCAAGATACGCTGTAGTTTGTGGCTCATGGGATTTAATCGTTGATAGTTTCAATTGTGTTTAAGTTCCAATTATAGAGTAATACCGAGATAAGAAAAAGAAGAAAAAATTATTGTTTATATAACTCTCCAATTTCAGCTTGGAATTGCTTCCATTCTAACTTAGGAACATGTGTTCGAGATGCTGCCAAGATTTCTTCCATAGTTGGGGTTCTTACTCTTTCCATTTCCTGTGGGGCTTATACAAATCAACTTTCTTACGCACCGGCGCTTCGCGCCACGTCCTCCCGACGTACCCCACGCAGGGCGTCATGACTGAGCACGTCACGAACAACGGCATTGAAATGGGAATAGTAGTTGAAATCATTCAGCCACGAAGCCCGCCCAAGAAATTGTTTATCATTACTTCTTAATGTATTTTGCACATAATCAGGCATTAACACGTAAACGTAGGGATTTTGTCCTGCCTCTGCAAACATTTCCATATTTAAGCCAAAATGGTCTTCATTTTGGCCGTAAATCCTTTGAGCTGCTTTTCTCTGCTCAGAATTCAAGTTTTGAACATTTTTAGGATCAACTACGAAGTGACCATATTGATTATCCTCTTTCACAAGTTCCAGTCCTTTCAAATCAACTACAATACTGTCTGGATGGGCTACAGAATCTTGAGCTGACTCAGTATCAGGAAAATAGTTTCCTTGACCCGTTAATTGTCTATATGCTTCATCAATGTTCTGTAAAATCAGATTTTGAGGTTCACGAGTGATCACCCACAAAGGTTTGCTTCTGTCAACAGTATACATTTCACCATCAGCAGTATAAAAAGATTGGTTTCTTAATCCATGATTGGTTCTTCGTTCAGTCGTAAGCTGGTCACCATGCAAAAATGTGCTT
>JAHFRS010000139.1 GCA_023266155.1 archaeon | reverse complement strand
CCTCTCCTGCCTGCCGATATTGCTCAAGAATATGTTTCGGCAACTTCTTATCATTATCTAAAAAGTAGTAGATCAGAGCATGGTAGGTAAGCATATGAATCCCCTGCTCTCCTTTGATTCGATGATTATACTTTGCCAACAAGGATGTGGCGGCATAAAACATTGAATAATAGGCGGCATTGATTGCCCACATATACCCCACATAAGAGGAAGATATTTGTAATTGTGACTTTAATTCAGGACTTAATGAAACTTTTACGATGAGATGCGCAGTTTCTAGAGCCTGATTTGCTTTGGCCAGAAAAAAATCTTGGTATTCCCTATCGGCAGGAAGGATCAGGCTTTCTTTAATCAGTCGTTGCACTACGCTCCTTGATTCCCTAAGTTCTTTGTCTGTAATCATCGTGCCAGCAATTGATAATAAAACTCTGCTCCAGACAGGATCAGATGGTTTTTCAGCACTTCCTTGCGGACATTTAACCCTTTTTCTTTTCCCATTTCTCTAAAGCTCTCTTCGGTAATGACATTTATATCTACAGGGTACCGTAACAAGCGTAACCGGGCCGACACTTCCCCTTCAAATCGCTCACGGTTTATGTTGTCTGGTATGATGAATAAAAGGTCGATGTCGCTTTTTTTTCTGGCGGTTCCCTGCACTCTGCTTCCGAATAGCAGGGCTGTATAATACACTGTTGGCAAGCTTTTTAGTTCATTGATAATCACTTTTACTTCCGGATGCTTTCTCTGAAAAGAAGCTGTACGCAAACTTTCAATATAAGCATAGAGAGGAATATTCACAGAAGGGGCGAGGGAGCAAATCGTACTATGTCCTTTTTTTTTAAGCAGGATTATTTCCTCCTTGGCGAGGCTGATGATTTCCTGATATACCTGCCGGTAATTAATCCTTGTAATCAGGGACATTTCCCGAATGGTATATTCCCTGGTGGGATCTCTCAGCAACAGTAGGAGCAGCTGTTCTCTCACGTTAGTTAACACCATAAGTAATAATGTTATTACTATATGTAATATTTAAAGTTTTGGGTGGCTTGGGGGATTGTCGCAGATATTTAATCACTCTTTAGTAGAAATGTTTATAAAAGAGAAGATTATTGCCCGGATGATGACGTTAGATACACTCTTACAGGAAATAGGATTAACTGTGGATCAAGTTGCTGGCGTGCTGGCGGATGAATGGTTTCATGTCCGGGATGAAGCGACGTTACGGGAGAGATTGCGTATCATTCAGGAGACGTATGGATATACTGCACATCAAATTGGTGAAGTTATAACTGCATCCCCACAATTTGCCGGCTTAGACCACACTCGTGTCATCAGGGAAGCAACGGAAGTCTATGGGGCAGTAAATACAGAAAGAGTGAAAGAAGCAATACTGAAACATCCACCATTTGCCAACTATGATTATACTCGTGTCATCAGGGAAGCAACGGGTGTATATGGGGCAACAAAGACAGAAAGAGTGAAAGAAGTAATATTGAAATTTCCACAATTTGCCGGCTATGATCACACTCGTGTCATCAGGGAAGCAACTGAAGTCTATGGGGCAACACGAACAGAAAGAGTGAAAGAAATAATATTGAAATGGCCGCCATTTTCCGGCTTAAATCACACTCGTGTCATTAGGGAAGCGGTGGAAGTGTATGGAACAGAAAAAAAAGAAAGGGTGAAAGAAGTGATATTGAAATGGCCACAATTTGCCGGCTATGATCACACTCGTGTCATCAGGGAAGCAACTGAAGTCTATGGGGCAACACGAACAGAAAGAGTGAAAGAAATAATATTGAAATATCCGCAATTTGCCGGCTTAGACCACACTCGTGTTCTGCGTCAGGCAGCTCACCTTGGTAGACTAGTAGGACTCTCTTCTGGCCAGTACATAGAAAAAATCATGCAAAATCCAGTATTGGCAGGTTATTCAGCGAAACGTTCCCTTGCCGTCATCGATATCGGTCGATCACTGGTCAGAGAAGGCTACAATCCAGAAAAAATGATGGAAGTTTATTTTGGCTACTGCTCCCTCAGTCCCTATCTGCCAGGCAGGAAAAGAATTTCTCAGGCTGCGGGTCCAGAACCGCCGATGATGAAGGTGATGCGGAGGAGACTACGGAAGTTGGATGGCGGTTGAGGAAAAATATCAGTGATAGGGTGTATGCTGAGGAGTATTGTGGGGGAGGAAGTGTCAGAAGTGCATAAAATATAAATAGTTGCTCTCTGCTAAAATTGTTATGGTTAATGTTTATACTCAAGCGAAGGATTTGTCGCATCTAATGGATTATTTCTGTAGAACAGAGGATGCCCGGGAATTATGCGTTCGCAGGCGTGATTCTGATATTGAAATCTGGTTGCAGCAAGATGGAGAATCGCAGAATGTAATTCCACCATGGTACACCCCAAAAATACGCCGAGAACAAGGTTTTACAACAGAATATTTTCAGGATCTGCGGGCAGCAGTGGAAAGAGCAGGATGGCAAACAAAAGAGAGAATACCGGTTATAACTGCTGCTGTAACGGAAATCTTCGCTCCAACACTACGCTTTATTAAAGTATTGGTCGGGTCGGACTCCTTAATGTTCCAGCCGCTGGGATATGTTGTCGCCGAGGAACAGCATTTAATAAGAAAACCGCTTCATCTGCTTAATCAACAGCAGGTCTATCCCCGATAAAATGGTCCTCCTGGCCTCTGAATACAAAAAAGAGTATTATACTTTTTCCCATCAGCAGCAGTTGTTAGGAAATTCCTAATAACTGATTTTTCTTGTAATTCCCTCGAATTGAAAATGTTCTTAAGATGTTCATTGATAGTAGGAATTGCCACCTCAAACAATTCAGCCATTCTTTTTTGAGTTAGCCAAATATTCTCATCATAAAAAAAGACCTCTACTTTCATATCCCTCTGTGGTGAGGTGTACAGTAAAAATTCAGTCATTTCCTCTTTAATGCTAAGACCTTTTTTCACTTTACGCAGCTCCTTATGAACGCAAATGAAACCCTGTGTTTAAAAATCTTACGCGCGGTGGCCGGATGAATAAGTCCAACAATAAATCAAAAGCCCAGCCGCAGCAAACTGCGGGTATGAATTGTGTTTTTGGTGTTTACTGTGGGTATCGCTGCAAGCAGCAGGGTATGAGACACACAGTAAACAATCAAAGTGGTGGATTATATGCTGCGAAGTATTGTGGGGGAGAAAGTTTAATTCTGTACCTCTTTTTTTTGGAATTGATCTAATTTTTGGCGAGTCATTATTTGATATTCATAAATTTGATGGACAACATATCCAATCTCTGAAAGGCCATCTTTTTGTTCCAATCCTGTGGTTATCACACAGTAAAATAATCGCATTTCTTGCAGATACATAATCCCGCAATCATGGAATACGTTCATGTCCTGGTATTCACCAACAGCGTACTTATGAGCCACTCGCACGTCTTCTGGTAATTGTGCGATTTTATTCATGTCAAAAACAGTATTGGCCAGTAAATTAAGAATGTACTCGGAATGTTCCGGCTCAAGGATCGTGGAAAGATATA
>JAHFRS010000138.1 GCA_023266155.1 archaeon | reverse complement strand
CCTTGACGACGGAAGCCGGCCGTTCTATAACTTCTCCGGCAGCGATTTTATTGATGAGATCTTCGCTGAGAACGGTGATTTTGGACATGAACTCGCTCAGAGTAAAAAATATTTATAAGAACTGTGGTGGTTGACTAGACAGAAGAGAACGGTCCGCCAGCTTTTTATATACGTCAGTAAAAGATTTAATTTGTCCTTTCCGCCTCTTGTTCCCGATACTCTGCGACCGCTGCCAACTGCATATATTTCTGCCGTTCCGCTCCTCCCGTCTCAGCCGCCCGCTCGATAAAGTAATCTTTGATAAATGCTTCATTGCGTGCTTCAGTATCGTACCCGGCAACGTGGCCAAATTCATGGGTCAACGTGTATTCTAACGCTGCTTTGCTGTCAATCCCATACTGCCGGGCTAATTGTTGGACTCGACTATAAAAATCATTTCCTTCATAATTCCCCACTAAGATGCCTTTTTCTCCATCGTGCATGACGGCGGCCACGACGTTTTCTCCTAAATCTGCGGCCCCGACTCCCAGGAGTTCCATAAAATTATTTCCCCGCGATTGGGCGTACTGGATAAATTTATGTCCTTCGGCAGAACGGAGATACTCATTGACTATTTGTTCCATCGTTCCCGCCTCGCGGATATGTTCATACGGGCGGTCGCTATTCTGGACGGTCACGTTTCCTTTCTGGTCGACGTAGGAAAGGCCCAGGGGGTTGCCGTAGGGAAAATGGTTCACAGAATTAGAAAAAGGAAGAGCTGGTTCTGGGGCAGTAGTACTGGCATAGTATCCTGTTCCTCCTAGGGCCTGCTCCAGAGACGCTAAAGTCATCATGCTTCTTAGAATGATAATTGAACTTAACTATCTTGCGGTAGAAAGTGGGACAAAATAATCAGTTTACTTTTTCTTTTCTTCTTTTTTCTTCAAGTAAGGATGACCTTCTTTTTCAATGATGCCTCTTCTGAGACCAAGCAATTCTCCCAAATCAGCAGAAGCATAACCAACTTTGTCTTCTACTTCAAACCCAGCTTTTTCCAGCTGCGGCCTCAGATATCCAGCAATTTGTGCGGGATGATAACGAGCAAAATGGTGGGTGACGTGTTTACTTTGCAATAATTGTAAAGCACCCTCAATGTGTTTGGTTTTTTGGTCGTACAGATGTCGTTTAATATGCCCAACGGTCATCTTCTTGTTTTTGAGTAACTCTTCAATGCCTTTGATACTGTTAACCCCTTTAATTTTGCCTGCCCCAACATGGTCATCATACATGGACGTTAAATAATCATACTGTTCTCCTTCATCCATCTTTAAGTCATCCATCACTTTTGTAAGGGAAGGTTGCACTGTCTCAAAATATTTTTTTAGGCCTTTGGTTACGGCTTTCTTGATATCCTCTTTTTTCCCATGAATTTTAGCTTCGTCATCACCCTTAAATGCTTTATCTAATTCTGATTTTATGGAATTATACAAACTATCCTGGCCAGGTGAGAAAATGTGGTTGTAAAGGTGATTCTGGTTTTCTTCTTTCATAAAAGCATCATGCACTTTAAAAGACTCATCCAGATTTTTACTGTGCTGCTCCTGAAATTCTGCCAGAACATCATCTAATGATTTCGGCTTCTTTTTTTCCCCTTTTCCAGCCATATTTCTTTATTAAACCAGTAGGATATTTAAATGTTTCTTTACTGCGATTCTATAGAAAAAGTCGGTCACGGCCTGATCAAAACGTCCCACCCCTGACCGAAACCATTTTAAAGGCGAAATATATATCCTCCAGGAGATAGAAAGCCCGTCACACTTATATATCATTTGTTGGCTCAAAGAAACTTCAACCTTATACACATGAACTCACCATGAAAAAACCACAGACGAAATCCATTCAGCCAAAGGAAATTAAAGCCGTGTTCAAAGAAATGCCCACAGAACAAGCTAATGGTCCTCTTCCTGCTGAACTTCCTCCCGGTGCCCCTAAATTGCCGCCGGAACTGGAAAAAAAGCTCAAAGCCCTCAAAGAGAAATTAGACACTTTTAAAGCGAAAATTCTTGATAAATTTGGGGATTATATTGTCGGCATTGCCCTTCTGCCACCTGAAAAGCCGCCGGCGAAAGAAGGTGGTAAAGACAACAGTAAGGACGGAATCAAAGAAGAAGAGGAACAAAAAGAAACACAAAAGCTGGCAGAACCATTCAAAGATGAACAGAAAATCAATGTTCTTGTGGTTGTAGATGATACTACCAGCCAAAAGATGACCAAAGACGAATTACATCAAAAATTCTCAACCATTATCACCAAGATGGCGGAAGAAGTCGATAAGAATATTGCCGCTCAAAGCATCCTCTTAACTGATCTCTGGCAGAACTGTTACGATGCTAAATATGAACTCAACGGCTTGCTGTCAATGAGTGCACCCATTCATGATACGGGAATGCTTGCAGCTATCAAGATTGCGGAAATTCATAAAACGATGGTTCTGAAGAAATTTGAAAAATATATCCTCAGCTATGTTCTTGCCGGTTCATTGACTCAAGGTAGAGCTACCCCTACGTCAGACATTGATGTCTGGATTGTCATTGATGATACGGATGTTAAGAAAATGACGCGAATTGAGTTGAAAGACAAATTAAGAGCAATCATCATCGGCATGGGCGTTGAGGCAGGGGAGATGACGGGCATCAAGAACAAATTAAATATTCAAGTGTATATCCTTACTGACTTCTGGGAATCATTGAAAGAAGCTAATCCTATCATTTTCACGTTATTGCGTGATGGCGTACCGTTTTATGACCGCGGCATTTTCATGCCCTGGAAACAGCTGCTCAGAATGGGGAGGATCAAGCCCAGCCGGGAAGCTATTGATTTATTTATGAGCACGGGAGAGCAGAGTATTAGTCGTCTCAAACTTCGTCTCAAAGATATGGGCATGGAAGACACCTATTATGCGATTTTGACGCCCAGCCAGGCGGCGATTATGTTGTATGGCTTGCCACCGCCTACACCGAGAGAAACACCGGAAGTGATGGAAGAGATTTTTGTCAAGAAGGAAAAAATGTTGGAGAAAGAATATATTGATATTCTCAAGAAAAATGTTGATTTAAGGAAAAAGATTGAGCATGGAGAAAAAAAAGAGTTATCAGGGACAGAATTAGATGAATACATCACCAATGCAGAAAAATTCTTGAAACGAATTAGGGAGTTGTTTACGGAAATTGAACGCCGTTATGATGAAAAGAGTATCGTGGCTTTGTATGATGAAGTGGTAACGATTATCCGTGACGTGCTGAAAGTAGAAGGAATCGAGCGTACGGAAGATCAGGACATCATCCGCATCTTTGAGAAAGAACTGATTACCACCGGGAAAGTTCCGGCTCGCTATCTGCGTGACTTACAGGATATTGTTGAAGCTAAAAAGAAGTATGACCTGAAAAAGCTTGATAAAACGGGGATTGAAAGTGCCCGCAAAGGCAGTGGCGGCCTGATTAAATTCCTCATTGAATATTTACAGCGTAAACGCGGGCGGGAATTGGAACGGGCCAAGATTCGCATCAAGC
>JAHFRS010000137.1 GCA_023266155.1 archaeon | reverse complement strand
TTCAGTATCGCCATGGAAAGATTCAGAAATTGAAAGATACTAAAAAAGTGGAGAAAATCAAAGCTCAAAATACTGCACAAAAATTTCTGCTGGATGCCTGCCTGAATCCTGAACTGACGATTGTCGCCGCTTTAGGTAAAGCCGGCACGGGGAAAACCGTCATTTCACTTGCAGCAGGATTATCTCAGGTGATAGAACGTGGCCCGGAGACTTATGATAAAGTGGTGGTCATCAGACCTATCTTAGAATTGGGACAGCAATTAGGGTATCTTCCAGGGATGGCAGAGGATAAAATCAAGCCCCATTTTCGCCCAATTGACACGGCCATGGTAATTATTTTGGGAAAGGAGGCGGCAAGTTATGATGGCAAAGATGATTGGATAGAATATATGCCCATTAATTTTGTAAGTGGAGATACGTTTCACAATACCTATGTATTAGTGGATGAAGCACAGAATTTCAGTCGTAAGGAGATGAAAATGATCGGGACCCGTTTAGGCGCCAATTCAAAATTAGTGATAGTGGGTGATCCTTTTCAAGTGCACAATCCTTATCTTGATGAACGAGATAATGGGCTTACAGTAGTTACTGATCGGCTGCGGGGGAAAATGGACAAATTTGCCTATGTTATTTTGGATAAAGGGGTACGTAGTCCCGAAGCTGAATCATTTGCCGATCTTCTCTAATTTTTCTGATTGCGTATCACTCCTTCCAACGCTTTAATCGCTACTTCTACTTGTGAATCAGACGGCTCTCTGGTAGTAATCTCCTGCAGCCAGATACCCGGTGCCTGCACTATTTTCATCAGCCAGCTACTGTGAAAACGGTCGCCTAATTTTAATAATTCATAACTGCACGACGCAATGATCGGTATTAATAGAATTCTGCCGCCTAATTTTATATACCATGGGCCAGCAAGAAAAGAAAATAAAAAAATGGATAAGAGCATGACCAGGAACAGAAACGAGGTGCCGCAGCGATGATGCTGTCTGGGAAATTTTTGGACATTACTCACGGTAACTTTGTGCTGTGCTTCGTAGCAATAAATGGTTTTATGCTCGGCGCCGTGATACTCAAAAATCCGTTTCATCTCAGCCATCCTAGAAATGACCGCGAGATAGCCAACTAGAAAAATCAAGCGCAACAGGCCATCAATGATATTGAACCAAATCCCTTGCTTGCTGATGAGGCCTGCAATGATAAAGGGGATGCCTACAAAGACGAGTATTCCTCCTATCAAAGAGATGGCCACAGTGATGGCTAATTCTTTCGTAGAAAGTTCCTCTTTTTTCCCTAACTGTTGATTACTGCTCCACGTTAACGCATCAATACCATCTTTGAGCATATAAATTAGCGCGGCGATGCCGCGAATGAAGGGTAATTGTGCGAATCTTGGCAAGACTTTTGCGTGCTGCCGCCGAACTTTAATTTTTCCGTTTGGCAGACGGACTGCCACGGCATAGCGTTCTTTACTTCGCATCAAGACGCCTTCAATCACTGCCTGACCTCCAATCGTCATGATAATGCTCCCCTTGGAACATACTTATTTTTATGTATTTTTCCCAGGTTGATCACATTGTATTTATGAAATGCAAATTCTTTGCGCATTTCTTTAAGGACAGCCCCGCGCTCCTGTTCACTGCCTTCTGTTTCTACCAAGAGGTCAAAGTTTCCGATAACTCGAGTCAGTGAAATGATCTGCGGATGAATCATTGAGAAATGCAGTAATTTCTTATCTTCATCCGGGCTCAGATGTTCAGATGAGAATTGCAGCAGCTGTTTGCCAATACCCACTTTAGGCAGGTCAAAAACCCCAGTATAGCCCCGAATGACTTTTAGGCCTTCTAATTTCTTTTTAATTTTCACAATGGTTTTTGGATTAAGCTTGGTTTTGCAGTGAATATCAATGATGCTCTGTATCGGATCATCCCACAAGCCGCGCAGAACTTCTTTTTCTGTATCAGAGAACGACAATACTTCACGATCACCGCTTACCACAAACTCTGAAGCCGGCTTGCGAGGGAATAAATATTTTCGCTGATACAGATGGTGAACAATCACTGGATGTGTTTCGGCGAGACATACCCGGTTACGATAGGTCTGAAGAAATTCTTTTTTTACTTTGTTAAATGAAGATAAATTTGGCACACAGAATAATACCATCACATCATGCCCTTGTTCTAGCTCTGCGAGGTAGACCACGGAATCAACCTGCTGAAGATATTGTAAAATTTCCTCTCTGGTTTGCTGGGTATAATCCATATAATTAAAATAGGCGAGGACGCTGATGTATCCTAATTTTGCCGGATCAATAATCGTACTAAAATGTTGAATGATGCCTTTTTGTTGAAGGCTGCGCACGAGGTAGCTGGCCGATTGCTGGCTGATTTTCAAACGCTTACCTAATTCTTTGGTCGATACCCTCGCATTGGTAGACAGTTCGTACAGAATGCCTTTCACCTTGCCTTTGAGTGGATCCATTGGTAAAAAAATATTTTATTTATATACTGTCGGATAATTTACAAGATGAAACGTGATTTCGTATTTAAATATTGTGTTTTCCGTATGTATTCAATCTGCCTGCCAGGTCCAGAAGTGGACTTTGAATAATCCCATAACACTTTCGAATAGGACCATAGTAATATTCCGATATTTACTGTCCTCACTATATTACCCTGGGCAACGCGAGATTTTCTACATCTATGAGAATTCTCATCGCTTCAGAGCCGTGGCGAGAGAAATCTTTTTAAATAGCTGAGCTTTTTTCCCTCTATTCGAGAGGCGGATCGGTTCATGAGCTTATCCGTACTGGAGAAAGACTTTCTCCCAATAAAACCATTGAGGTAACCTAACTATGGCACGTATGCATTCAGGAGCGAAAGGTAAAAGCGGCAGTAAAAGGCCAATCAAAAGAATCCCACCATGGGCACCGTATCAAGGCAAAGAAGTCGAAAAACTCATCAACAAATTTGGAAAAGCAGGAAAATCCTCTTCTGAAATTGGCATGATTCTGCGTGATTCTTATGGTATTCACAGTGTTAAAGCCTTGACGGGGACAACCATCCAGCTCGTGCTCAAAGAGCATAAATTAGCTAAAAAATTGCCAGAGGATATCACTGCATTAATCACCAAGATGATTCAGATTAAAGCTCATCTAGAAAAAAATAAACATGACGAGACCGCACATCGTGGTTTTATTCTGTCTGAATCAAAGATTCGGCGTCTTATGAAGTATTACAAGCGTGTTGGTAAACTTGCACCTAATTGGACCTTGGATACCGACAAACTAAAGATGTACCTAGAATAGGGAGAATCGGCCGAAACCTTTTTATGCTGAGAATCTCTTTAGCCTAGAATGGATTATCGCCTGCAGTTTACATTAATGTTGGTGTTGTTAGTGGGCGGCTCTATGTTCATTGGTATCGCCATTGTTCCGGGAACTGGAAAACTTTTGACCTTCACCTTGAATCCCACCATTACCGGCGGTGTTGTTGCTGGCAATTGTATTGGAAACAGCTGCCATAATGTACCGGTATGCACAGTAAAACAA